>JADFJC010000038.1 GCA_022566315.1 Planctomycetota bacterium | reverse complement strand
CGCGGGCGCGCAGGCCTTTGATATATCCGCTTTGCCATATAGAAGGCAGAGCAGGCAGCAGATGGAGTTCGCCGGTGTGGCTTTGCAGGAGCATCTCGGCGATGCCGGCTGTGCCGCCGAAGTTGCCGTCAATCTGGAACGGCGGATGAGCGTCGAACATGTTGGGAAACATCCGCCGCGGGGTCAGCAGAGAGCTGAGCATTTTGTAGGCGTGGTCTCCGTCCTCGAACCGCGCCCAGAAATTGACCTTCCAGCCCATCGACCAGCCCGTGCCGCCGTCGCCGCGGAATTGCAGTGACTTTCGTGCCGCGGCAAAAATTTCGGGTGTGCCGCGACGCGTGATTTCTTTGCCCGGATGCAGGCCGAACAGATGTGAGACATGGCGGTGCTGGTTTTTCGGGTTGTCCTTGTCTTCGAGCCATTCCTGGAGCTGCCCGTACTGTCCGACCTGGTTGGGCGCAATACGGCTGTGCAGCTCTGTCAGTTTTCGGCGGAAGTCTGTGTCCACGCCGAGTGTTTTGGAGGCCTCGATGCAGTTGGTGAACAAGTCACGGATGATTTGATGGTCCATCGTCGGCCCGGCAACGAGTCCGCCGATTTCCGGTGAATTGGAAGGCGTGCTTATCAACCACCCGGTTTTCGGGTCCTCGATGAGGAAATCAACGAAAAACATCGCCGCCTCTTTCATTATAGGGTATGCCCGCTCTTTGAGGAATTTTTTGTCGCCGCCGAACAGGTAATGCTCCCAGAGGTGCTGGCAGAGCCATGCCCCGCCGGTTACCCATATACCGTGGTTGGAGGCATTGATTGGTGCTGTGCCCCGCCAGAGGTCGGTGTTGTGGTGCAGTACCCATCCCCGGCATCCGTAGTGTGCCTTTGCGGTTTTACGTCCCGACTGGGCCACGTCTTCGAGCAGATCGAACAACGGCTGGTGACATTCGGGCAGGTTGGTTACCTCAGCCAGCCAGTAGTTCATCTCCGTGTTGATGTTGGTTGTCCATTTGCTGTCCCAGGGTGGGTTGATTTTGTCGTTCCAGATACCCTGGAGGTTTGCCGGCTGACTGCCCGGCCGGGAGCTTGCTATCAGCAGGTAGCGGCCGAACTGGAAGTACAACTCCATTAATTGCGGGTCATCCTGCTTAGCGAAGTTTTCGATACGCTGGTCGGTGGGCTGCCTGCTCGCCTCAGTGGTACCAAGGTCGAATTCGACCCTGCGAAACAGGCGGCGATGGTCGGCGATGTGGGCCTTGCGCAGGCTGTTATAGCTTTTGCCGGCAGCCACTTCGATAGTCCGGCGGCAGGCAGCGGTTGGGTCGCCGCTGACGTCCCTGAAGTCCTTAAAACTTGTGGCGGCGGCAAGTATCAGTGTTACTGAATCAGCTCCGACAACATCTATCTTTTCAGAATCAACAGTGAGCTTTCCGCCTTTGGCCTTCGCGCGCAGGTGCGCCTCAAACTTCAACACGCTGGGTCTTTTTTGCTTCGTTCGCTTATTCATATACCCTTGAAGTTGACCTCGCAATGCTAACGTGTTTTTATCTACTACCAATGTCTGCGTGTTCGAGTGAGGGCTGTCCAATTTGGCGGTGAATGTAAGCTGCCCCGGCTTGTTGCAGGTCAGACGTACGACAATAACCTGGTCGGGAAAGCTGGAGAAAACTTCGCGGGTGAAAATCGTTTGGCCGATGCGATATCGAACTTTTGCAATACCTGCATCGATGTCCAGCTCCCGGCGATAATCGACCGGCCCGTCGTGGCCCGGGAAGTGCAGACGCAGGTCGCCGAAAGGCTGATATTTCTCCTGTCGCAGCGGCACGCTCATCATCTGCTCCATTGCCAGTTGTTCCGCCTGGCGTTGTTTTCCCTCGAACAGCAGCTTGCGAACAATTGGCAGGTACTTGACCGCGCCGGCGTGTTGATATTCGTGCGGCTCTCCGGTCCACAGCGTATCATCGTTGAACTGCAGTTGTTCGTGTTCTGTGCCGCCGAAGACCATAGCCCCAAGACGTCCGTTTCCGACCGGTAGAGCCTCAGTCCATTTCTGTGCAGGTTGGCGGTACCACAGTTTAAGGTTGCGCCACTTGTCCGTATCGTAGCGATTGGTATCACCCTGGTTCACATAGCTAATTGCGCATCCTGTTATTATCAGGCAAAAAGCTAATAAGTAAAAACTGAACGCTCCTGAATTTCGAGTTACTCTGCTTGTTACTTTTGGCTTTACTTTTTCTGGTTTTACCTGTCCACCTTTCATACCGGCTCCTTGTCATAATGAGCAATTAGTTATCTTTGAAACTCAAAGTCTTTACGATGCGTTTGAAGGTGCGCTCAGCCATCTCGGCATCGCCCATAATCTGGTGCACTTCGATATCGAGCTGGTGATTGTTTGGTAACTTTGCGGTGCCGAAAATAAAGCTGAGCGGGGTCTGCGGTTTTTCTATAAGTGCCCAGTCAAAAGTGAGCGTATCTATCTGCATCCAGTCTATTTTTACAATCTGGCCTTCAATTTCAGAGGCCATTTGCTCGAACCGCATTTGCGGGGTGGTCGTCTCGGCGGCTAAGAGATACCGGCAGCGTGCCCAGGCGGTGGGTCTGCCGGGACCGAGGGCGAAACCGCTGCTTAAAGAAAAAGAATTTTCGTGATACTTCCATTGCTTTTCGCTTTTCCAGCCGTTGCCCGCCGGCATTGATACCGATAAACCGACCTGAGTTAATTTTATCGGCTCCGAAAGCACAAGGGCAGACTTTGAAACGACTATAATGCGGGCGATGAGCAGCGCGACAATAAAAAGGCCCAAAAGGGCTATTTTATCGCCCCCTATCTTTCTTATATCGTAGGTTTTGTCCATATATGCGGTAATAGTAATTGCCAGGTGTATTTTTTGCAAGTTTACCCTGTTTTAATGTAAAACGCCTGTTGTTTATAGCCGATTTATATATATATTTTCTAAAGAGAGGTTGAGTTGATATGAATAATAAGGTGATGATGCTGCGCGGGGACGAGCCGGAGAAAATCCTGCAAACCGCGATTGACAAAAAAGTGCCTGCCATTATGTCATATTTGTCCAAAGACAAATGGCACGTCGCAAAGGTGCTGCTGACCGACCTTGCGGGGGACAGACTAAGTGTTGAGAGTAACGCCCCGAAGAAGAAGCAGCACCCGTTAAATATACAGGCCAATCAGCCGGTCGGCATATCGTTCAAATATGAATACGGCAAGTTTGTTTTTGATACGACTGTGGTTGCCCTTGAGCCGTCGTACGGTCCGGAGGCGGACCAGGGGTGGGGCGGAATAATAATACTTGCGGTGCCGGACCGGATAGAAGTGGTCCAAAGGAGAAGCTATTACCGTGTCGATGTGCCTGAATCGCTGAAGGTAAAAGTGGTACTGTGGCATCACGGCGGCAGGCGCCAGGCTCAAAAGCAGATACAAGATGCCGCAGAGGATGTACACAATTATTGCCAGGGCAGGCTTGTTGACATTTCCGCCGGCGGTGCGCAGGTTGTAGTTCCGTATCCAAACGAGCAGAGTAATCCTGCATCTGTCAGGCGTGAGTCTGACGGCAATATGTCCAGGACTTTTTGTGCGGGAGAGCTGGACTTCAAAAAAGGTCAGTTTGTTGGGATGCGATTTACACCTATGCCTTATGAAACGCCGTTAGTGATCAGCGCCCAGATTAGAAATATCCTGCCGACCGCAGACGGCAAGAGTGCCTCTCTTGGATTGCAGATTGTTGGTCTGGAAGCAAGTCCCGAAGGCCGTGAGGTTCTGGCCCGGCTTATTGGTATTGTCGAGCAGTATTATCAGATAAATCAATCCGGCGCCAGGCAGCGGGATATACAGCCAGTCCAGAACACAGTGTAATACACAGGCCGGAGCCGCCCGGATTCTCTTTATCATCTCTGTTGCCCCCATCGCAATTTAGAATATTAAGAAATCAGTGTATCAGCATGCAGGTTATCAGGGTATCAGGAAATCAGGGTGGAGGATATCAGAGAACCAGGATACCAGAAAAAAACAAATCTCGCTGTGCATTTATACTGCGCAGCTGACCTGAAACCCTGGTAACCTGATACCCACTACCTGGTACCCTGATAACCTGGTAACCTTAGTTTAGGCGACGTCATCCTGGTCGGCGATTTTGCCTTTGTCAACAGTCGTCAAAGCTGAATGTGCTGCCGAGACGAGGTTGTGCTTATTGCGGATTACTTTGTAGTAAAGCCATTTCGCGAAGCTGCTGGCCGCAAAGCCACAGAAAATCAGCACTAAAGCCGCCTGTATGTTCCAGATAACAAATGCCAGGAGCAGCAGCACCCTTATAAGGTACGCAAATGGCTTCCTGCCCTTTAGGTACTGATTGAGGATATGCGGATATCGAATCCGGCTGACCATCAGCACCGCTGCGCCCAGGGCCAAAAACGGCAGGGCATAAATAATTACATTCAGGCCCGGAAGTGTTTCCTGATGGAGTATTACCAGGCTGACTATTACCCCTGCGGCGGCGGGCGTTGGCAGACCTACAAAGCTCATGTGGGCGGATTCGTCCTCCTCATTTTCCACATTGAACCTGGCTAATCGAATGGCCGCACAGCTTATATATCCTGCCGCTGCCAGCCAGATGAAACGTTGGAGAAAAGTTTCTATGGCGGGATTAAGCCCGGCAAACTCGGCCAGCTTGGATTCAAGGACTTTCAGCATCAAAAATGCCGGCGCAACACCGAAGCTGATTATGTCGCAGAGGCTGTCGAGCTGGCCACCGAAGCTGGAAGTGCTCTGGTGCATTCGTGCTAATCGGCCGTCGAGCATATCGGCAATCATTGCCAGCAGTATCATATAGCCTGACATCGCAAAGTACGTTACTTCGAGCATGTGATAGGAAAAGTCATTTGTCGCAGCGAGGGCGCCTTTGCCGGCAAAGACAATGGCCGTGAAACCACATACGCCGTTGAGAATGGTTATCAGCGACGGCAGGATGGCAATGTACTTTAACCTTTGCCTTCGCACCCGCCGCAGCAGACTCTTTTTGGCAGATTTGGTTTTTAATCTCGGCATTTTAAATTGACTATTTACTATTGACTCTTTTCTATTTTTTTCAAATCACTTTATAGAAGACATCAGTCCTCACAATGACAACCTTCCGAAGAACAGCAATCCACCAATGCACTTTTATCAGGGCAATAGTTCGTTTTGAATTTTGTATTTTAGACATTTGAATTTGTTTCCACCGTCAGGTGTCCTGCGGAGTGCTTCGGATTTAGAATTTCGTATTTCACCAGAGGTGTCAGGCCTGCTTTTACTTTATCGCCTATTTGGACCAGGCACTTTGCACCCGCCACCGGCGGGTATCTATCGGAACCCAGCGTTGCTGGGTCACGAAGGGGCACGTACAATTCTGTTCTGGAGCCGAATTTTATCATTCCGAATTTCTGACCGCCGGTCAATTCCCTGCCCTGGACTTTATCGCAGACAATTCGCCGGGCAATCGCTCCACTGATTTGCCGGACAATCAGTCTGTCCTGTGGACTGTCGATTCTGACCAGATACAGGTCATTGGACTCATTGACCCGGCCGGACTGCGGATTCATTGCGTTTTTGTATTTGCCTTTTCGATAGGTGATTTTTTCGACTTTTACGTTACACGGAGCACGATTAATATGGGTGTCGAAGATGCTCAGGAAGATTCCAATTCGCAGTGCAACTCCGTTGATGAAGTTGTCTTCCTGGATTGTCTCAATGTCGGTAACCTGTCCGTCAGCCGGTGCTAACAACAGGTTTTTATCCGAAGGACAGCGTCGCTGTGGGTCGCGGAAAAAGCACAAAACCCATATCAGAATAACAGTTAACAGCCCAGCGCCAATTAGGCGAGAGCCTAAGCTCAATTGGTGCTGGGTGCCTAAAAGAAAGACAACCATTACCGCAAGTAGCACCGCGGGGTAGATAACTACCTGCGGCCAACCATATTTTGTCAGCGGAATTCTCATATTCTCGATTCTCGATACTTGATTCTCGATTCCCGTCGAGCATCCAGTATCCAGGACATGATAATCTTTGCCGGGTGTCTGGGCAATAAAATAAAAAAAGGCCGACCCTGTGGATATCGGCCTTTAAGGAGGAGGGGGGTAAGTAGGGTTTAATTTTTTATTAAGTTATTTGCCCAAGGGTTTTATTTTCTTCAAAAGCTGCTTGCACCTGTCGGCAACACAAACCCAGGTGTCTCGCAGGAACGACCGATAATTGCCGTTCTCATATCTTTAGACGCAGGCCAGTCCGAAAAGTTACAGGATTTTTGAAAAATTTCTCAAAATCACGTAAAACAATGGTTAGATAACACAGATACCGCGGATTCCAAGTGATTAACACAGATAAATCTGTGAAATCTGTAATAATCGGTGAAATCTGTGGAGACAAAAAGGCCGAGCAAATTCATCCCTTCACTACGTTCAGGACAGGCCTGAGCGATGTCGAAGGAACAAGCCCTGCCTGTTAGTCAACTTAGAACTTGTAAATAAATTATCTCCCATTTTTGGCTGGCTGCGGCTTCAGGCTGGCGGTGTCAGCAAAACTCGGACTACCAACCAGTAGGCCTACGGATTGCTTTCGCAAGAAAGCACGGGGGGGGCAGACAACAGAAAAAGTCTCTAATGCCCTTGACGTTGTTGGCAAAAGTCGGTAATCTCTGCCTACCTCCGCGTCTCTCGACGCGAGTCGAGGCGGCGGGATAAAAATGGAGTATCTCTTTTATGTCATTCCGTGCTTGACATGGAATCCAGCTTTTTAGACTCCTGCTTTCGCAGGAATGACATTGGGAACTGCAAATTATAAGTTGATGTAAGAAATAATTTTCGCACTTAGTGAAAGGAATTTGTAATGTTTACAGTGATAGTTGACATAACGGCAAGGGAAATACTCGATTCCCGCGGCAATCCTACTGTTGAAGTTGATGTATTGCTTGAGGACGGTTGCTTCGGCAGAGCGGCGGTGCCGTCCGGAGCCAGCACGGGCGCCCACGAGGCGATAGAGCTTCGCGATACAAGGGCAAAACGCTATATGGGCAAAGGTGTTGCCAACGCTGTTAAAAATGTAAACGAAATCATAGCCCCTGAGGTTGTCGGTATGGATGCGGCTTCTCAGGAAGAGCTTGATGCGTTGATGATTGAGCTGGACGGCACGCCCAACAAAGGCAAACTCGGCGCAAACGCAATATTGGGTGTCTCGTTAGCGGCTGCAAAGGCGGCGGCGGATTCGGCAGGCCTGCCCTTGTACCGCTACCTGGGCGGCTGCAACGCCAATATACTCCCCGTGCCGATGATGAATATTCTAAACGGCGGAAAACACGCGGACAACAACGTCGATTTCCAGGAATTTATGATTATGCCCATCGGCGCAAAGAGCTTTCCTGAAGCTCTGCGAATGGGAGCCGAAGTCTTCCATACGCTGAAATCAGTGCTGGCAAAAAAGGGGTACTCAACGTCGGTCGGCGACGAAGGCGGCTTTGCCCCTTCGCTCAAAACCAACGAAGAAGCGCTCCAAGTTATTCTGGACGCTATTAAAAAGGCCGGCTACAAACCCGGAAAAGACATCTCAATCGCCCTTGACCCTGCTGCAAGTGAAATGTTCGATACCAGGACAAAGAGCTACAAATTCTTCAAATCCAACCCGAAGAAAAAAGTTTCGTCCGATGAAATGGCCAGGCACTGGACCAAATGGGTGAACAAATATCCAATCATTTCAATCGAAGACGGACTGGCCGAAGACGACTGGGACGGCTGGACAAAATTAAATAAAAAAATCGGTAACCGTATTCAATTGGTCGGCGATGATTTATTCGTAACCAACACCAAACGTCTCGCTAAAGGTATTAAACTCGACTGTGCCAACTCGATATTGATAAAGCTCAACCAGATAGGCACGCTCACCGAAACATTCGAGGCGATTAATATGGCGCGAAGGGCCGGGTGGACGGCGGTCATTAGCCACAGAAGCGGCGAAACCGAAGATACTACAATCGCCGACTTGGCCGTTGCCACGGGCGTCGGCCAGATAAAGACCGGCTCACTGTGCCGAACCGACAGGATCTGCAAATACAACCAATTGCTCAGGATAAGTGAAGACCTCGGCCCGGCTGCGCAATACGCCGGCTTTATGTTTAAATAGGGCATAAAATCTATATGCAAGGGCGAAACGTCATTCGGATGATTTTATTTGCCATCTTTTTCAGTATCGGTGCGGCGTCGCTGGGCGTTTCTATACTCTGTGATGACCTGGTTCAATACTATCGGGACAGGCAGCTATTAAAAGTAACGCAGCAATCGCTGAATCGGCTCGAATCTCTGAACGCTGACTACGATGCGCTGCTTGAGCAGTTGGAAAAAGACCCCAATCTTGTTAAGCGTCTCGCCCCGGCTACGCTCGGCACCGAGCCTGAAGATGCGAACGCCGTTTACCCAAGAGCAACATCCGAGCAGTTGGCCGCTGCTCGCAAAGCGTTGGCGCAAGACCAGAACGGCCAATCCACCGGGCCGATGCTGCCTAAGTGGCTCACCCGGTGCAGTGAACCTCGCCGGCGAATAACGCTTTTTATTGCCGGCTCGGTCTTAATCCTTATTTCGTTTACCTGTTTCACCCCGACCAGGCAATCCCCCACAAAAGAAGAACAATAAGTTTCTGCTGCGGGATTTGCTGCGGAGAAGAATTTGATTTGACGAAAGCCGTCAATTTATTTATACTTTAGCGTCCATTTTGTTTTTTCGTCGAACAGGTTGACACATAACAAGGGTAGTCATAGGAAGGAGTTAAATCATGCAGCCGAACAAACAAATTTCACGCCGGAGCTTTTTGAAAAAGACAACCGGTGCCGCTGTTGGAGCGATAAGCTTTCCGTATATCGTTTCGTCTTCGGCGCTGGGCAGAGATGGCAATGTCGCTGCGAGTAATCGAATCACGGTCGGTTGTATCGGCGTTGGGCCTCAGGGTACCGGCGTGATGCGCAACTTTCTGGCCCAAAAGGATGCCCAAGTGGTGGCGGTCTGTGACGTTAAAAGCAACGTGCGCCGGGCTGCCCAGGAGCGGGTGAACAAGCACTACAAAAACACCGGCACCTATGGCACAAGCACCTATGGCACAAGCTGCGCAGCTTATCATGACTTTCGCAAATTACTCGGGCGCGATGACATTGATACGGTCCTTATTGCTACGCCGGACCATTGGCACGTGCTGGTGGCGCTGGCGGCTGTAAAAGCGGGCAAGGATGTTTATCTGGAAAAACCAATGGGACTAAGTCTGGCCCAGGACCAGGCGCTGCGTGCCGCTGTGCACCGCCACGGGAGAGTCTTTCAATTCGGGACACAGCAGCGCTCGAATCGCAATTTCCGTTTTGCCTGTGAGCTGGCTTTGAACGGTCGGCTCGGAAAACTGCACACCATTAATGTATGGTCTCCCGGCAGCGCACAAGGTGGGTCACCGGAACCTGTGCCTGTGCCGGAATGGCTTGATTATGATATGTGGTTAGGGCCAGCCCCTTCTACGCCTTATACTAAAGACCGCTGCTCTAATAAGCTTTGGTGGTTCATCTCCGACTACGCACTTGGATTCATCGCCGGCTGGGGTGTGCATCCGCTGGACATCGCTCTGTGGGGCGGCGGTGAAAAAGTCGCCTGCCCGGTGGAAATCGAAGGCACAGGCGTCTGGCCTACTAAAGGAGTATGCGACACGGCTATGAACTGGAATGTTGTCTGCAAGTATGACAGTGGTGTAACGATGAACTTTACCGGCATTCCGTTTCCGGAAAAGTGGCGCAAGCGATACGGAAGAACGACCGGCCACGGCACAGCCTTCGAGGGCACCGAAGGATGGGTGCATGTTGACCGCTCCGGCATTAACGCTTATCCGAAAAAGCTGCTGACAACGGAGTTCGGGCCGAACGAAATTCACCTGCACAAGAGCAGTAACCACGTAAGAAATCTGTTAGACTGTGTGAAAAGCCGAACCGATACTTTATGTCCCATTGACGTGGCTGTGCAGGCGGACATAATCTGCCATATCAGCGATATTGCCATACGGCTTGAGCAAAAACTCAAGTGGGACCCGAAAACCGAACGTTTCGTCAACAATGACGCCGCCAACCGTCGGCTCTCTCGTTCGATGCGCAGCCCCTGGACGCTGTAAAATTGATTCCGCCCAAAGACAGCGGTTCTACGATATTGATTATTGTTTTAAAGGAGAAAATCAAATGGCAAAGAAATTAAGTTTAGCACTATTGATTTGGTGCGTTCTTTTATCAAGTAGTCAGTTGGCTCTGGGAAAAGAGACCAGCGGTAAAGAAAAAGGCTGGATAAGCCTTTTTGACGGCAAGACGCTGAACGGCTGGAAGGCCAGCGAGAACAAAGACACTTTCAGTGTACGCGATGGTATGATAGTTGTCGATGGCCCTCGCAGTCATCTTTTTTATGTTGGGCCGGTTAACAACGCCAACTTTAAGAATTTCGAAATAAAAGCCGAAGTTATGACCAAGCCCGGCGCAAACTCCGGCATATATTTCCATACCGAGTATCAGGAAAAGGGCTGGCCGAATAAGGGCTACGAGGTCCAGGTCAATAATACTCACAGCGATTGGAGAAAAACCGGAAGTCTCTACGGCATAAAGGATGTACGCGGGTCATCGGCCAAAGATAATCAATGGTTTACAGAACACATCATCGTACGGGACAAACGAATTATTATCAAAGTCAATGGCCAAACCACCGTCGATTACACCGAGCCGGAAGACGTCGCTCGCAGTAACTCGGGGCGCAAAATATCCAGCGGGACATTCGCCCTGCAGGGACACGACCCGAAAAGCGTCATCTATTACAAAAACATAATGGTCAAGCCGCTGCCCTCAAAAATCAGGATAGCAGTAGTTACCGGCGGGCACAGCTTCGAGCACGACCCATTCTTTACGCTGTTCAAGGGCTATGATGATATTGAGTACATTGAGGTCCAGCTCAAAGACCACAGCGAGATATTTGAGGATATAAGCGAGTGGGATTACGATGTTATCGTGCTGTACAATATGACACAGGAAATATCACCAAAACGCCAAAAGAACTTCATCAAGCTGCTGAAAAAACAAGGCGTGGGACTGGTAGCACTGCATCATATGTTGGGTGCGTTCCAGACCTGGCCCGAATATCGCAAAATAACCGGCGGCAAATACTTTTTGAAAGCCACGGAAGAAAACCGCGCAAGCACATATAAACACGATATCGATATGAACGTGCATATCGAGGACACATCGCATCCGATTATGCGAGGTATGAGCGACTTCAAGATACACGATGAGGGATATAAGTACTGCGATTTTGAGAAAAACAATCACGTACTCTTTACTACGAACCATCCGGATTGCGACAAAACAATCGGCTGGGTCAGGCGGTACGGCAGGGCCAGGGTCTGCGGTATCATGCTCGGCCACGATGCCGCCGCTTATCGAAACCCAAACTATCGACGTCTGGTAGCACAGGCAATCAGATGGTGCGCAGGCAGACTCGATTAGAATTGGACAGAGACGATTATCTTCAATCACTTTGTGTTGAATTCAATCGAACAGCGTGATAAAACAATCTCGGTTTTTTCAACAGCCCTGAGATGAGGGTTCTGGGCTGGGATTGCAGCTTTGTAAGCGAGGGCAGGGCGTGCAAAAATAATTTCAGAATTTTTTCATTTTTTTCTTGCAATCTCTACATTTGTAGAGTACTCTCGTCAAAGGTAAAGATAAGGAGTTTTATATGGCCAAGAAAAATTATGAGCTAACCGAAGGCGAATGGGCGATTATCCAGGCCGTCTGGAAAAATGAGCCGTGCGCAGCCCCGACCGTTCAGGAGAAGCTCGAAACCAAGAAGAACTGGACCTACAGCACTGTCAAGACAATGATGGACCGAATGGTAACCAAGGGTTTACTGAAAACAGAGAGAATCCGCAATCTTATCCTGTATCGTTCGGTCGTCACTAAAATACAGGCACAAAAAAGTGAAATTATGCGCACGGTAAAAAGGGCCTTCAATGGGGCACTTACGCCGATGATGCAGTTCCTGTTAGACAATCATAAGCTATCGCAAAAACAGCTAAATGAGCTGGAAAAACTAATTAAGAAAAAACGTATCAAAGGCCGTGCCGCAGGAAAAAAATAGTTTCGCTGTAACAAAAGTTCATAAAGTCCGTCTCAATAGATGGAGAACATATTATGAATGCGATATTAGAGCAGATTAATTCGGCCGGAAAGATATTTGTCGAATTTGCCCTGCCGATGCTCGTTCAATCCAGCGTATTGATTTTGATTTTGCTGCTGATTGATTTTGCGCTGCGAAAAAAAGTGCGGGCGGTATTTCGGTATGGGATATGGCTGTTAGTGCTCATCAAGCTGGTTCTGCCGACTTCACTTTCGGCGCCTTTGAGTCTGGGATACTTCCTCGGTGATGGACTGGCGTATGTGGACATAAGCCGGACGACCACAGAGGCCGAAACGATGGAGCCGACTCAAGCGATTGTTTCACCAATTATAGATCCTCCACGTATCGAAGCGGGCAGAGATACATCGGCAGTTGCGCCAACGACACCAGGTGCTGAGCCGGCAATAGCAGAGCCGGTTAGTTCGCCAGCAGTATCGGCTACGCTGATAACGTGGCAGGGGGTTGTGTTTTTGGCTTGGCTGTCTGTCGTGATGGCGATGGGATTATTATTGTTGCAGCGGGCGTTTTTTGTACGCGGCCTTGTCGCACAGGCCAAAGATGCAAATGGTTTTATGGCCGATACGCTTGAATCCTGCCGCGGGTCTATGGGAGTAAAAAGAAAAATCGGCTTAAAAGTCTCCGCCAATGCAACAAGCCCGGCTGTTTGCGGATTATTTAGGCCTGTTATTTTAGTGCCGCAAAATCTGACATCGAGTTTAAGTAAAAGCCAACTGCGAGCGGTCCTGCTGCACGAGCTTGCACATATCAAGCGCGGCGATTTGTGGATGAATCTGGTTCAAACTGTTTTGCAGATTATCTATTTCTATAATCCGCTGCTCTGGCTTGCCAATTGTGTAATTCGCAGGGTTCGTGAGCAAGCGGTTGATGAAATGGTTCTTGTAACGATGGGTGAGGCGGCCCAGCAGTATCCGCAGACGCTGGTAAACGTGGCCAAGCTGGCCTTTAAGCGACCGGCCTTGTCTCTGCGATTGATAGGCGTTGTGGAATCCAAAAGCGCACTGGCCGGCCGAATCAAACATATCCTCAATCGGCCGATGCCGAGAACTGCCAAACTCGGTATTGTAGGTGTCCTCGCTGTCTTTATTGCAGCTGCCATCCTGCTGCCGATGGCAAAGAGTTCAGGTCTGCATGAAAGTCGAAGAGCCAAGGCTTTGACCAAAATTCTCCAAGAAGACAGTAACCAGAAACGCGGAAATGCTGCCAAGGAGTTTACCGAGAGAATCGACAACGAAGAAATAACAAATACTTCTGCCGGAAAAGTTTTGAGAGCGATTACAAGTCGAATAAAAAAGCACCCTAAAACAGCGGATCGACAGAGAACGTTTGATTCTTATCCCAAAGTATACTGGGAGGAGCTTGGGCTGGGTTTTGAGCTTATTGTAAATGATAAAGTGAAAAAGGATCAAACAGCAGCCTTTCTTCAGGCATTAGAACTTGTCGGATGCAGTTATGGGGTGGAATCTGATGGTGTTTTCAGGCTTTTTGGGCAACTTTACATTCCAAGAAAAGACATCTTAATCAATTACAAACTACGAACTCTATCATTGGATGGTAAGAGCATCGAAAGTGAGTTGCTGAGCGTGTTTCCCATGGCTGTTGGTGGAAACCTTAGCTGGGGTAGAGAGACAATGAACAAGCTTGACCTGGAAGGATCATTGGGATTGGAACTGCAAGTGGTTTGGTATCAGATACCTGACTCTATAGTAGAAAACTTACCAGCAGCTTGGCGTGACAAAGATGATTTTTTAAAGGATATGGTGAAGAATACTTTGACAAGAAAACTATGTGAGTACACTAAAAAAATAGAGCTTTCGCAAAATTCAAATTGGCAAGGAATATTCAGCGAAGATTTTTCAAATAATAACAAGGAAACAACAAATTTCTCCGCCACACTTCCCAACGGCGTAACGGTTGAATTAGTTGGTATTTGCGAGCATCCCAGCGAAGGTAAGCAGTGGTGGAAGCCAGATGGGAGCTTGCTTGGTCAAAGTCCTGTCAGGAATATTGATGTAGGAGGTTACAACATACGGAGAGGTGAGGCAGCTTATGAGCTTGTTGCTAAGCTGACCGGTCCAGAGACTTTGCTCAGTCGTTCCTCTACGCCAGAAAAATGGAAGGTTTCCCAGGCACGCAAGGTCGGGCTTGGCAAATCTGGCACGGCTAAAGACAAAAGCGGGAAATCGTGTTTGAGAGCTACTACAGCGATAGTTAAAAATGGCCTCGAAAAGATTGATATTGAATTTGGTCTTGCCGGTGTCTGGGAAAAGAAATTGACTATTTCTTCAAATGAATCATCCAAACAAAAAATCCAGGATACTGGAGTTGTAATTAATCCACCATATGAAAAGGATAGTAACGCCACAATCACAATTAAGATTCCTAATAAGATTGATAGCAGAATGGCAATCAATATCATTGCTGTGCTTAAGAATGGCAAAGTAATTGATAGTGCAGCCAGGAATAGAAACAGCAAGATTCGCTTCATGCGTTCTACAGATAATTATGAATTTCATGGGGTTAACTTATCAGATGTTGATCACTTTGAAATATATACTAGTAAATACCAGTGGGTCAAATTTAAAAACGTCTCACTAAAACCGAATTTCAAAGCCGATGTGCAGGTTGGGGTTGAGCCGGTTGAACAAAAAGAGCAAGCGGCAGACTTGGGCATTGGTTCTAACTATGCCTGGCAGCGTACCGACCGTTATGTCGCGCCAGATCCCGATGGTTTCTTCCCCGACGATCCCGAGGCCGGCAAACGCCTGGACGCCCTGTTTAACGCTGTGGATAGGGATAGACATCCAGACGAAGAGATTCTTACTGCGGTTCGACATGGCTTTCGGCGTACAACCAAACATCGTACGCTTATTCTTAGGTGGATTGGTAATAAGTATATATGGAACAAGAAACCTCAGAATCCTGAGGCGATTGAAATAATGTATCATGCGGTTCCGATGGAGCGTCATTATGCGGTCTATTTTGGTCTGTCGGTTGTTCAGCCCAAAACACCCAATATCCTGCGAACACTCGCTGAAATCTGTGTGCAGGGCGAGGATGTAGGACGTATAACCTGGGGCATACGCTCCCAGCGTGAGGAACTGGTCTCTTATATCAAACCATATCTTCGGGACGAAGATGCAAAGAAACGCGAAATAGCCTCAATGCTTCTGAAGCACTTTAATGGCGAGATAGATTTTGAGAAGTGGAAACGGGAAAAATTATTGGAGCAGAAAACCGATGTGCAGATTGAGGGCAAAGAAAGAGGGAAGAAGAACGAATCCAAATGGATAAGCCATTCTGCCGAAACCAATAAATCCCCGGGAGCAGAAAGGCAAATTGTGATAGAAGCTCGTGTGTTCTCAATTAAGACGCCTAATACTTCCATTCCTGATTATTTATATAGTAAGCTCGGTATCAAAAATGTTAATACTGAAACACCTCTGATGATGCCCGTCCAATTGACTAATGAACAGGCTGATGAGTTCGAAAAATGGGCATCTGCAATTCCTGGTACCACTACGCTTGTCAGCCCAAAGGTAACGGCTGCCAATGGTGAGTTGATTGATTTAAGTTTAACGACTCAACATGAACTTATTATGAGTTATAAAAAGCCGGAAGATTCTTCGGGAAAACCTGAACCGGTATTTGAGAAATTCACTACCGGTGTGAAGCTTAGCATTACTCCAGAATTGCAGCGGGATGGAAAGGCAATTGTTCTTAAACTTGCGTTTAGTAAGAATGACCTCGTTCGAGTTAAAAAAGGCTTAAACGAATCAGGATATGAAATTGAACTACCCGTACTTAATACTGTAGCTGTTAACACTAACGTTCTTGTTGCCAGTGGCAAAAACACTCTTGTTCCAGTTGCTGGTCTATTTTCAACCGGCAAAATCGAGGCAGGTGGAAAGCCGATACAGCAGATACTTTTGTTGGTTAAAACAACCATATTAAATCTTGCCTCAGGTTTACAAGATAAACCCGATGTGCAGGTTGAGGGGGAAGTAAGAAGGAGAAGTACAGTTGAAGGACAAGTGCTTGGGCAGGATGGCAGGCCGGTTAAAGATGCCAGGATATTATTAGGGGTGAGAAGTCCAAGACACTTTGGCGGTGCTCCAGTATCCAAAATCCGGACAGATGAAAATGGGCAGTTCGCCATAACAGATATTGACAAAAGGGCAACACATCTTTTGGTGTGGACGCCTCGGCTTGATTTGTGGAAGGCTCGTTTACCTAAATATGGTCACAAACTTCAGATTAACTTGCCAGAACCAGCAACTTTGACGATTCGTTATGATATTGAAGGTGCTGACAAAGAAGGAACCTTCCGACTGGAATTAGAAACGTGGAAGATGGAAGGGTGGAAAGGACTGGCCACATGTGTTCGCAATGTGAATGTACTGAACAAAGGTGAGATTACTTTGACGGGTTTAACGCCGGGTCTTTATGACTTGGCAAGAACAAAGACGCTTCGGGGACATGGTCTTGGTAAAGGTGTTTTTTGCGATCGCAAACTGGGTTTTGCAATTGATGCAGGTAGCACGACAGTTGTTGATTTTATTAGAAAAGAGGGCTGTCCAATTACCGGTTATTTAACGGGCTTACCAGATAGCCGCCTCAAAGGCGCTTTTGTGTATGTTAAATCAGCAGAGGCAACGGGTGATCCGAGGAAATTTGTTGATGATGCTGAATGGAAGCTAACGACATTCGATGCGGTAGTCACAGATGGTAAGGGTAATTTCACCACGGCAATGGTATCGCCTGGTGCTTATATGGTAGTCGCTGAATCATACGAGGAGATGAAAAATTATGAACGTAGAGGCACACAACTACCTGACTTTGTCGGAACAGCCAAGGTTATTGTTCCTGAAAAAGGCGAAGTTTCTCCTGTGGAAATTAAGATGAAGTCGTACGATTACAGTAAAGAGAAGAAAAAGCCAATAGAAAAACCCGATGTGCAGGTTGAGGTGGAAAAACCACAATCGCTAATATTCCATGGTTTGGATCTGACCGCTGTACCGCATACAACCAACTCTTCTAAACTACCGGATTTGTTTGAAGAACGTCCGCTGGGTTCTAAGTCATATCACATACAAAAAGATGTAACCGCCATATATAGCGGTCTTGACGGGACAGTATATTTTATTCCCAGGAGAAATATTTTCTACGTGCAGCACGATAAGTTAGGTTCCAGCACTTTGACTTATTACGGTCCGTTTGAAGGCAATCCTGTTCAAATCCTTAATCTCCAACCCGATGTGCAGGTCGAGGGTAAAGAGCGTTAAGTAGAAGTAAGGTCGATTCGGTGCTCAGGGTTGTGAGGAAACACGGAGGGGGAAAATATTTTCCTTATACCAAACATGCTGCCACTTAAATGCGAGGACAGACCTTTTTTTTGGATTCTACCGGTGCAGTAGGAATAACAAGAGAAGAACCGCGGGGACGCCGACCAGCGTTAGCATGACGATTCCCGTGACGACCGACCTAAGCCGAGGAGCTGTCCCTGCCGGGACCTTTCTGCCGTCGCTATCCACGTCGCAACCGCACTTGAGGCAAATGTAGCCGCCCTCGACCCAATGGCGCCATGTTTTTTTGAATGGCGATAGAAATGGAGAAAGTGGTTCCCCACAGTCGGGGCAGGGCTTTTGCCGTCGCATAATCAAAAACAGCAAGATGACGAAGAAAGGGACGAAGGGGGCAATGCCGACCAGCACTGAAAAAAACGG
Organism: Planctomycetota bacterium; assembly: GCA_022566315.1. GTDB lineage: Bacteria > Planctomycetota > Phycisphaerae > Sedimentisphaerales > Anaerobacaceae > NIOZ-UU13. The sequence goes on along the minus strand of JADFJC010000038.1, from coordinate 10,927 downwards.
ACTGCTCATTTCACGCTCCAAAAGTTTATTTGACAAACAGGTATTCGCTTTTTAGCGATGAAACTTACCGATAGGAAATTTCATTTCCACCGATACGGTTATTATAGCACACCAGGGTGTATAGTTCAACAGAAAAAAAAGCTGGTCTTGCCCCCAAATACTAATCTGAAGACAAGTTCATCCGAAGTTGTAGTGCTTTGTTACGGCTTCGTGGACGTTCCAGGTGCACTCAAGCTCATCGGGGAAGACCACGAGGTCGCCGGGGCCGAAGCTTACCGATTCTTTGCCGTCTGTAACCGTTACTTTGCCTTCGAGCAGAAGGCAGGTTTCTTTTTCCGTGTATGTCCAGTCGAAGGTGCTGGGCCGGCACTTCCAGATGGGCCAGGCCTTGCACGCCGCCGCCTCTTCATCGGAAGGCTTTTTGACAATCACATCTTTTACGGTTGGCATATTATTTTACTCCTTTTGACTATTGTCGATTCAGACTGTATTATACCTCAGGCAGGCTATTTTGGAATATGCAACAGGAATTTTTATTAAAAGTCAGGACGTTGTGGAGCAAAAGCAGTTAGACAAGTTCAAGCTCTGGTTCGATGATTATGTAGCGGGTTTTTATGGCGATGATGAAATCATCAATGCCAATTTGAAACTCAAAGAAAAGCACAGTCGCCGCACCTGCAAAGAGATGCTGTATTTGGCCGGCGAGCTGGGCCTTGATGAAAATCAGAAGCGGCTGAGTGAGACGATAGCGCTTTTTCACGACATCGGACGCTTCGAGCAGTTTGTCAAATACAACACGTATAGCGACGTCAGAAGTGTGGACCACTGCCGGTTAGGGTTGGAAGTTTTGCGACAGGCCAAGGTGCTTGATGGGCTTGACCGTCAGGAAAAGCAGTTAATCGAAAAAGCGATTGAATTCCACGGACGCAAAGAATTGCCGGAGGATTTGGACGGCCGATTCCTGCTGCTCTCGAAATTGATACGCGATGCCGATAAGATAGATGCGCTCTATGTGGTAACCGAATACTACAAGCAATACAGGGACAATCCGCAGGAGTTCAGGCTGAACCTGGAGCTTCCGGATGGGCCGGTGTACTCGGCTGAAGTGGTTGAGGGGCTTCTATGTGGTCAGCGTGTAGATTACAGCCGGCTGCGGACGTTAAACGACCTGAAGCTTTGCCTGCTTGGATGGGTCTATGATGTGAATTTCACACCGACGTTGAAACGAATAAAACAGCGCAAATATCTGGAAAAGCTGCTTGGCTTTTTGCCGGGCACCGAAGATATAGAAAGGGTCAAAGAAAAGATATTTGGATATGTTGATTTTAGAATAGAGCGTAATGGAAGATAATTTATTTACAAGTCCTAAGTGTTCCACTACGAACTATAAATTGAAAGGGATTTTATGGAAGCGGTTTTGCAGACTAATATCGGAGAAAACGAGCCGAATCGAGGCAAGGTTCGTGATATATACGACCTGGGCGATAAGCTGCTCATAGTTGCGACCGACAGGATAAGCGCTTTTGACGTGGTTATGGCTAACGGCATACCCAGTAAAGGAATTATCCTGACGCAGATTTCACGGTTCTGGTTCGATTTTTTAAGCCCGGCCATTGAGCACCATTTAATAAGCGATGATGTGGCAGGTTTCCCGGAGCCGTTTTGCAATTATTCCGAGCAGTTGGCGGGGCGAAGTATGTTAGTCAAAAAAGTCGATGTCCTTCCGGTTGAGTGCGTGGTGCGAGGGTATCTGGCCGGCTCGGGCTGGAAAGAATACAAGGACAGTGGAACGGTTTGCAGACAGAAGCTGCCGTCCGGATTAACACAGTGTCAAAAGCTGCCGGAATTGATTTTTACCCCGGCAACCAAGGCTGAGAGGGGAGCGCACGATGAGAATATCAGCTTTGCCCAATGTGTCGATATCATCGGCTCCGAAGCGGCAAACTATGTGCGGGATAAGAGTATGGAGATTTTCAAAAAGGCCGGCAAATATGCCGAGACCAAAGGGATAATCCTGGCTGATACCAAGTTCGAGTGGGGTCGTGTCGATGGCAGGATTATTTTGATTGACGAAGTTTTAACGCCGGACTCTTCTCGCTTTTGGCCTGCGGATAAGTACCACCCCGGCAGAGACCAGGAAAGTTTCGATAAGCAGTTTGTTCGCAATTATCTCGAAAGTATAAACTTCGATAAATCGGGACCGGGCGTCGAGCTGCCCGATGATATCAGGGCCAAGACCAGCGAAAAATACATCGAGGCATACGAGCGACTCACCGGCAAAAAATTTGAGACGCCAATCAGTTGACACTTGAATAGCAAAATCACCAAATTTTACTGGATGCAGTTGTTGGCGCTTGCGGGTGTTCATTTTCTGATTGATATGTTCGCCAGTATGCTGCCCACCATTCTTCCGGCAATTCGGGACGAATTTGGGCTAAGCCTGTCCAGGGGTGGTCTTGTTTTGGCAGCCCTGCTTATGACGAGCAATGGCGTTCAGCCGCTCATCGGCCACATGCGTGCCAACAGGCGAAGACCGTTGTTTTTGCATCTTGGGCTGATTTTAGGTGCAAGTATATGCCTGCTGGGCGCTCTGCCGAGAGGAGAAAACGCCTTTGCGATAATGATTTTATTGGCTGTGGTCAGTGGCTGCGGAATTGCGATAGTGCACCCGGAAGGCCTGCGGGCGGTTTACTGGCTCAGAAGCATTCCGCCGGCGATTAGCACTGCCGTATTTATGGCGGGTGGTTTTCTCGGGTACGCAAGTGGTGGAGCGATCTCGGCCCTTCTTGTCTCTCGCTTCGGTCTGAAGGGTTTGTATCCTCTGGCCCTTTGTCCGGTTATCGGTATTATATTGGTCATATTCCTGAGAATCCGACTGGCGGTTGAGCGGAAAGTGCGCAAAAAAAAGGAGGCCCAAACAGAGGAGAATCAACTGCCTTTCTGGCTCATAATGGCTATGGCAATGCCCGCGGCTATATCTACGATTGTCCTTATAACACTTCTGCCGACTGTACTCAATGAGTTTGGTTTTGAGCTTACTTTCGGCGGCTTTTCCACAATGATGTTCGGTCTGGGGGGAGCGGTAGGCTCATTTGTGTGGGCAAATCTCGCCCGCAAAAAGGGTGAGTTGAACTGTTCAATTGCCGCACTTTTCCTCGTGGTTCCTTTCCTGGTGGTGTACCTGGCGTTAATAGATAACAAAATGGCTATATGGATACTGTTTGGTGTCGGCTTCTGCGCAATTTCAGCTTACATCTTGATGATAACCTTATCGAGATACGCCACAGGGCTGAGCCTCGGACAGCGAATGGGCTTTATGGCAGGCGGTACCTGGGCATTGGCCAGTATCGTTTTTATAGCTTTGCTGCCTGCTGTCGAACATTTCGGCCCGAATGTCATCCTCAAGTTTACGCCTCTGGGTTATTTGTGCTCAGGCGCCTTTGGATTTTATGTTATGTTGAAAGTCCAAACCTCCACTCGTGCGAAATTATCCGTTCAATAGCCGACAGCAGAAACTTGATAGTATAGGAATTTGTAACAATAGCGAAAATAGGTAATGTGATTAAAAGGGTTCCGCCGAAAGCGGTTAATTTAAAATAATAACACACACCGGAAAGGCCGGGCTGATTTTGGCTCGGCCTTTTTATCATTTTATTTACCCCCAGTTTCACTGGGGGTTGCTCACTGGGGGGTTCTTTCACGCAAATTTATTGAGGTCTCGTTTAGCCGTCGCCGGAACGGCGACGAGATTACAACGTGCGGCAATCCCAAAAATACTTAGCAGAACTCGGACATTTATAAATTCCAGGCCTTGGCGAAGGCGGTGAAGCTGCGGTCGTAGGTTCTCTCAACGTCGTCAGGGAAGCAGCAGGCGGGAAGCTGCTTACTTGACAAATGATAACTTATACACTCACAGCACGTCCCCTTTCTGTCACAGCCGGGATATGAGCAGTTGCAATTTTTTAGATTTTGTTCTTTCTGACATTCCATAAAAAACCTCGTTAATGGCTCATTGTTTGTAGTTCATAGAAACAAAAAACGACCGAATTCAATAATAAATAATCGATAGCAAATAGTCAATTGAAATGCAATTCGATAATATCTTTATCGTTGAGGACGTGATTTCGCTGGGCGTTTTGGCCGTCATAGACGCCGATGCCCCAGATTCTTGCGAACCTGAGTTTCTCAGCTAATTGGCGGTGAATGGCGGTGGCCATGTCCATAACGGTCGAGCCAACCGGCAGTGTGAAAGGGTCCGTCATATCAGCGGGCTTGCCCGGCGGCTTGGCGTAAATGCGTATGATACCTAATAAACTAAAAAACTTCGCAGGCAGCTCCTCAAGGCCAACGCCGGTTTGATTGGAAACTTCGACAAATTCGAAAGGATATTTGCACGATTTCTTCAATGTTTCAAGGGCGCCCGGCTTGGCGATATCGGATTTAGTACAAATGCAGAACGCCCTTTTAGCCAGGACATTACCGTGTTCGTCCAGGGCCGGGGTTTCGGCATCGACGAGCAGGTTTTTTGATTCGAGAAAATCAAGGCAGATGTCCAATTGTTCCTGCACATCGGCGGAAAGGTCAATAACGATAGCAATCAAATCGCAGTTGCGGTACGTTCCGACCTGCCCCGGGGCGGAGTAGTCGGCGGTAATCGGCGGCATATCGACTAATTGAATCTGCACATCCTCGAATGTTACCATTCCAGGCACAGGGGCGGATGTCGCAAAAGGAAAATCAGCGACGTTGATTTTCGCATTGGTCAGACCTGCAACGATGGAGCTTTTACCGCAGTTCGGAGTACCAAGAAGGACTATCTGCCCGGCGCCGCTGCGAGGCACGTGAAAAATGTCAACGTGTTTGCCGCCCTTTTTTTGAGTGGCGACCTCTTTGAGCTTGCTCAGTTTCCTGCGCAGATCGGCCTTGAGATGGTCCGTGCCCTTGTGTTTGGGCATCACGGCCAGCATCCGCTCAAGTGCTAAGACTTTTTCATCTGTGGTTGTTGCCTCACGAAACCACTTCTCAGCCTTCAAATATTCCGGTGTAAGATTAGCTGGCATCGTTATAAATTAAAACTTAAAAATCAAAATGTAAAACTACATACCAAAATTGAAAAAGGAAAAGATATTATTTTTGATTTTTAATATGTAGTTTTGATTTTTGCATTTTGATATTTGATTTTCTACTCGCAGAGTTTCTCTGCAACCAGATCGCCCACTTCACTCGTAGAATAGCCCATCCGCCCGGCCTGCAGGCTCTTTAGCTTATTAGCGGTTACAAACTTGACCGCATCTTCGAGCTTTTCGGCGGCCTTTTCTTCACCCAATGTCTCAATCATCATTTGTGCAGCGCAAATAGCAGCTAACGGATTGATAACACCTTTGCCCGTATATTTCGGTGCGCTTCCACCGATTGGCTCGAACATACTGACGCCTTCGGGGTTGATATTTCCACCCGCCGCGATACCCATACCGCCCTGAATCATTGCCCCAAGGTCGGTGATAATGTCACCGAACATATTGCCGGTTACGATAACGTCGAACCATTCAGGATTCTTGAGCATCCACATACAGGTGGCGTCAACATGGTAATACTCTCTTTCTATATCCGGATATTCCGCCTGGCCCATTTCATGGAAAGCCCGGTCCCACAGGTCGTATATATAGGTCAGCACGTTGGTCTTACCACACAGGGCGAGGGTGTTCTTATCGCCTTTACCGCGTGCCTTTTTGCCGTATTTGCGTGTGTATTCGAATGCGTATTTCAAACAGCGGTCAACCTGAAAACGAGTATAAACAGCCGACTGCACCGCTACTTCCTGCGGCGTCCCTTTCATTGTAAAACCGCCGGTACCCGTATAGAGGTCGCCGGTGTTCTCGCGAACAACAACGAAGTCGATATCATCAGGCCCTTTGTCTTTTAATGGCGTCTCTACGCCCGGATAGAGCTTAACCGGACGCAAATTTATATACTGGTCTAATGCAAAGCGGGCTTTGAGCAGTATTCCTTTTTCGAGGATACCCGGTGCCACGTCCGGATGCCCGATTGCACCTAACAGGATTGAATCGAATTTGCGAAGCTCTTCTATGGCGCTGTCGGGCAGGGTCTCGCCGGTCTTTTTATATCTTTCACCGCCGAAGTCGAACTCAGTCAAATCAACTTTGAAACCAAACTTGTCCGCAGCGGCTTTCAGTACCTTTACCGCCTCAGCAATTACTTCCGGCCCGGTCCCATCACCAGGTATCACAGCAATCTTGTACACTTTTGTCTTCCTTTCTCTATTTGTCAGCCACAAATTTCACAGTGCTTTGTAGAAAAGACCATATGTCATTTCGACCGTAGTGAGCGAAGCGAACGTAGTGGAGAAATCTATTAAAAAACAGATTTCTCGGCTCCCTTTGCTGCATTTTCTAATCGCCAATACTATACTCTCCAGGTACCTGATTATCAAGAAATTCTATGGGTGGCAGCCACTGAATGAGTGAAGCGAATGAAGTGGATGGGAAAAATCCTCCAACTTTAGCTCACTTTAGGCACTTTAATTTACTTTAGCTCACTCCCCAACCCGTAGGGTGTGATATTTAGCCCCTTCTATATCACCAAACTTATTAAAAAATTACCCCGCCGGTTGACGAAAGGTGAATTGGAGGTAACAATACCCGGGTCAATCAAGGATATCGGGTAGTTTGCGTATTACAAGAGTTGCATAAAATGAAAATAACCAGGCCACAAACCGAATATGCATAATTCTATTGGTCTCAAACTCGGTAGCCTGACGCTGGACGTGCCCTTCTTCCAGGCCTCCCTCAGCGGATACACCGACTACGCAATGCGCATGCTCGCCCGCCGGTTCGGCTGCCCCTTTACGATGGCCGATATGATGCTCGCCAAGAGCGCCGCCAATCCACGGGTCCTGCGCAAGGCCTGCTTTCGCCCCACTGCCGATGAGCACCCCGTCGGCGCACAGATCCTCGGCAGGAACCCCGCGACAATGGCCAAAGCCGCCAGTAACTTGGTGACCGCTGGATATGACGTCATCGATCTGAATTTTGCCTGTCCGGCCCCAAAAGTCTTGCGAAGGGGACGCGGAGGGGCGCTGCTCAACGAACCGGACATCGTCATCGACAGCCTAAAAGCGGTTCGCGATGTCGTCGGCGGCCCCGTCCTGATGAAACTGCGCATCGGAGTGGATCATAAACCTCAGTCCCTGCACAACTTTTGGAAGATTGTAACACGTTCGATAGAAAACGGTGTCGATGCCCTTATCATCCACGGCCGCACCGTCTCAGAGCGATTCCGTGGCAAAGCCGACTGGGACCTCTTGGCCGCAGTAAAAAGCCGCTTCCCAGACGCAACGATAATCGGAAGTGGTGACATTTTCGATCCCGCCGAAACGCTCGACCTGATGAAAAGGACCGGACTCGATGGCTTCGTCGTCGCACGCGGCGCCGTCGGAAATCCCTGGATCTTTCGAGATCTGCGCTGTGTATGGGAGAATCGACCCATACCGCCGCCGCCCGACCTGGCCGAACAAAGGCTCGTCATACTCGAACATTTCGAGCGGATCCTAAAGGATTATCCCGAAAAAATAGCGGTACGCATCTTCCGAAAGTTCTTCGCCGGCTACGTCCGCCGTCACCCCAAACGCAAACCGGCCCTGCTCGCCCTCATGAAAGCAAAAACACGCGCCGAAGTCGTGACCGCCCTCAACACATGGTACACGGACACCTCTCTCAACGCGTAGGAAAACTAACAATATAGATTGCGATATTTCGCACCACGTTTTACGTGGGGGTGCCAACGTAAGGAATCCTTTATATTTAGCCCCGCAATTTATTGCGGGGTTCTTCTTGTTTTGAAAATTTGAATCTTGGTTATTTGAATTCGCTTAGGATTTAGTAGGGTGGGGCTTGCCCCACCAATTCTAAATTCTTTCTGTCATCCCAATCGAGGCGCAGTCGTGCTTCGTAGCGAAGCCAACTTCGCACAGTAGCATTTCGCACCATTTGCCTAATTTGCCGACTGTCTCTTCAAAATCCAACTTCGACCTTCCCAGCCGACCAATTCCCAACCGGCCTCACCAAGCTCATTCAATTTCGCTTTGATTTTTTCAAGGTGGGGCTCACTGGTAACGCGCTGTGGAGTCACAGTAACATTATACTCCCATTGTATTTTTGGGCCCGCCTCCTGCGCCGTGGCCAACATTGTTGTGAGTACTAATCCCACCAGCAAGACCACTACGACCAGCCATAAATAGTTCCGATTCATTGCTTTTCCTTTCTGCTCTGTGCGTTCAATCCTGTATATTCTGCCGGAACGTCGGGCGTCTCCAATTATGGCGCACACTAACATTCCCACTAAATATAATAGCCATCCCGCACCGTCGTGGTAACACTACTGCACAACAATTTCTAAAATTTCCGATCTTCATTCTGAGCGGACCTGTCCTGAGTTGGGTTCATATTTAGCCCCACGTTTCACGTGGGGTTGCCTACGTGAGGAATCCTTTATACTTAGCCCCGCAATTTATTGCGGGGTTCTTCTTGTTTTGAAAATTTGAATCTTGGTAATTTGAATTTGTTTAGGATTTAGATATTAGAATTTAGGATTTACAATCTCCGATTGCCGATTTTCGATTGAGAAAAATCCGTGTTAATCCGTGGTTAATAAAAAAAGATAAAATCTCTGTGGCCTCTGTGTCCTCTGTGGCAGAGTCTATTGTTTATTTTTTCCGTGTTAATCCGTGGTTCTTTTTGTTATATGCTCCAGCAGTCCGCCGTCGTTGATTATCTCAAGCGCAAAGTCCGGCAGCGGCTTAAAGCTGATATCAATACCGGCTGTTTTATTTTTAATCAAGCCATTTTTATAATCAATTTCCACTTCATCGCCGTCGTTGATTTTTTCGAGCGCATCCGGCGATTCAATAATATAAAAGCCATTGTTAATAGCATTGCGATAGAAGATTCGGGCGAAGGATTTTGCAATTACGGTTTGGACCTTTACACCGCGAATGGCCCAGACGGCATGCTCTCTGCTCGAACCACAGCCGAAATCCTCACCGGCCACAATCACATCACCTTCTTTGACCTTATCGACGAAGTCCTTGTCCAAACCCTCCAGACAATGCCTCGCTAATTCGATTTGGTCATCGGTGTTTAAGTACCGAGCCGGTATTATCTCATCCGTATTAATATGGTCCCGTTTATAAACGTGTGCTTTACTCATTGATATTTTCCTTTTTTTATTTTTTACCACAGAGGTCACAGAGAAGTGATTCCCTGTATCACAAATGAACTTTAAAGTGTTCTCGTATTTTGATTTTTGTTGAGTTTCATACTCATCTGGGTACCTGACCTTACACTCACTCTGCATTTGTGTTATACACTTCTGTACCATCGGATATCTGCCAATTCGGGCGGCAAACAGTTTCTCAGTACTTTGTGTCGGAGTCATTTCCTTCTTTTTGACAGGAACATCGTATTCTGCAAATGTTACAGGCAAGTTAACAGGGTCTAAACCAAGAACTTGCAGCTTTGTGCAGGCACTCGGCGTTAATACAAAACCTATCCAATTCTGCTTTTCAGCATATTCATAAGCATCGATAAAACTTGGGCCAACCAATATATTTCGCTCCGGTTCCGCATACAACTGGCCGGCTGCCAAGGCTCCTCTAAAAGCATAACGTTTCCAGCTTAACCCGACACAAAAATGCGTAGCCTCTTGTTCTATACACGTGAAAGATTCGGTAGAATCATCCAGTGTATAAAAAACAAAAGTATCCGAAGCCCACCAAATGGATACCTTGTCCGGCCAGTATTTGTTTCTTTTTTCCAGCTCATCCAATATATCCTCATAATTGTTCTGGACGAATATATCCAAGTGGCCCTTTCCATACTGCCGCTCAAAATCGAGAACATGATTTCTGAAACCAAGTATATCTATGCAGGCGACCCAACAATCTCCGTTAACTATTCCGGCTTCTTGCATTTCCTTACCTAATCTCCTAATTCTCTGTGCCTTCTGGGGCTGATTCTTTTTCACATATACTTTCTTGGATCAGCAAGTTTGCCTTCGACAGCAGAGGCCGCCGCCGTTGCCGGGCTGGCTAAATAAACTTCACTTTCCGGATGTCCCATTCGACCGACGAAGTTCCTGTTGGTCGTACTGACGCACTTTTCGCCCGCGGCCAGCACACCCATAAAGCCGCCTAAGCACGCCCCGCAGGTCGGTGCGGCGATTACACAGCCGGCGTCATAAAATATATCGAACAGCCCTTCGTCTTTTGCCTGTTTCCAGATAACCGGCGTAGCAGGAACAATCAGCGTGCGAATAGCTACCTGTTCTCCTTTGAGGATTTTCGCTGCGATTCGCAGGTCTTCAATTCGACCATTTGTACAACTGCCGATATACGCCTGGTCCATTTCTTTACCGGCGCATTCGCCGATAGGCACACCGCCGCTCGGCAAATGCGGCAGGGCTACCATCGGCTCGATAGCGGAGCAGTCAAACTCTTCGCTAACATCGTATTCTGCGTCACTGTCGGATTCATAGACAGTGTAATCTGTTTTATCTTTGAGGTGCACATCAAGATATTGTTTTGTTACATCATCAAAACCGATTATGCCGCTTTTTGCACCGGCCTCAATGGCCATATTCGTTATGGTCATTCGTGCTTCCATCGACATATCTTTCAGTGCCGGCCCAACAAATTCCATCGCCTTATAACGCGCACCGTCCGTACCGATTCTTGCAATAACAGCGAGAATAACATCTTTACTATAAACACCCGGCCCAAGTGAGCCGTTCAGGATAAACTTCATCGAAGCCGGCACTTTGAACCATAACTGCCCTGTCGCGATTGCCGCCGCCGCATCCGTCGAGCCTATCCCTGTACTGAACGCCGCAAACGCTCCGTATGTGCAGGTAT
>JADFJC010000037.1 GCA_022566315.1 Planctomycetota bacterium | reverse complement strand
CATCGAGAATCCAACTTTAGCTCACTTTAGGCACCTTAGACACTTTAGGCACTTTGTTCTCCTCTACACTTGTAGAGATGCCTCTACAAATCACCTATTTTTATGCAAAACAAACCCAATCTTGTCCGCCGTAGGCGGATTCCAAATGAACGTAAATACATATAATACAACGGATTATGAAAATAAATGGCAGCGGAGAGTCCGAAAAAACAAACCCAATTCAAACCCAATCAAACCCAATTGCCGAAAGGGTAAAATCGATGCAAAGTGTGTATTTACAAAGGATTATGAAGAAAAATTCGTATAATAGCTATAAAAAAACAAAGCCAAAACAAAGCCAATTTCTTCAAAAGCCCAAAATGAACGTAAACTTATATGTTATAGAGGATTATGAAAATGAAACCGCCTTCAGGCCCCAAAAAAACAAACCCAATCAAAGCCAATTTCCGTCTCCCGTGCTCGATACACGATAAAACATCTGCTCTACCCAGCATTTGCTACGAAAAATATTTGGCTTTCCAAATAAAGTCTTTGCCAAAAATAGCCGAAAACAGGGTGATAGTGGCCTTTAGAGTGCATAAAAAGGCCGAAAAACCACTAACAACAGAACTAAAAACGCAATTTGGTAAGGAGGTTAAAAATGTCCTGGAACTTATTTGACAAAATCATCAACGCTTTCAAGCATAATAGTGAATCCCAGCAACCATCTGAGGCACCCGACCAATCACAGCAATGGCCTGAAAGCAGTTCAGAACAGTCATGGCAAGAAGGTAGTTCCCAGCAGCAATCGTGTCCTGAAAGCAGTACTGAGCAGCAGGAATCTTCGCAAGAGCCCTCTCCGAGCTGTCAAGAGACACCCAGTACACCGCAGCAGAATGAACGGCAGCAAGAGTAAGAAAATAGAAACATCTGGTCATTACAAACGTGAGGTTATCACGACTATTGACAGGATAGCCTCATACGAGTTTTTTTGACTTGTAACGAGGCTGTTTGAGTCGTTTGCGCTGCCGAGAGCAATAAATGTTAAGCGGTTAGGCTTGCGATACGGTTTAGCGTACTAAATCAGTGTTTGTGGGCATTTATCCCAGCTATTGGCTTTCTCAAGGACTGAGAAAACGTTTGAATTTCTCAAAGAAGCCGGTTTCTGGGCTAAAAACCCCAAATTCGGGCTAAATACGTACGTACCATAAGTGTTTCTCGTTACTTTATAGAACACCCGAATCCGCAATTCCCATCAAAACAAAGCAGCGTTGTAAACGCCGCTGAGGCAATACACAATACGATGGTTCCTGTCAGTTTGGCGTATTAACCCGCCTTTCAATGCCAAAATTGGCATTTTTTCGATTGATAAATCCTGCCATACTGCTCTTATTGTCAATTTTTAAATTCCATAATTGCTTGTCAATAAGCTACTTATCGCAAACAGGTCAAAATAGCTCTCTATCTGTAGAAAAGCTGGTATATCTTTTGCACATCTGGTATAAGTTATGCGTAAATTAACGATTGAATCTCTTGTAGGACAGAAAATTTTAGGAGGCAAGTAATTATGGCAGTCAAAGAATTAGCATTTGAATCCGATGCAAGAGCCAGCCTGTTGGCTGGCGTGGAAAAACTCGCCGCAGCCGTAAAACCAACCCTTGGCCCAAGAGGCCGAAACGCCGTCATCGATAAAAGCTGGGGGGGGCCAACCGTAACCAAAGATGGGGTAACGGTTGCTGAAGAAATCGACCTTATCGACAAAAACGAGAACCTCGGCGCAAAATTAGTAAAAGAAGCTGCGAGCAAAACCTCGAAAATCGCCGGTGACGGGACAACAACCGCCACGATACTCACCGAAGCACTGTTCAAAGAAGCGTACAAAAACCTCGCTGCCGGTGCAGATGCTATGGCGCTGAACCGCGGCATGCAAAAAGCAGCCAAGGTGGTAACCGATAAGCTGTCCTCGCTGGCAAAACCGATCGATATCACCAAAGCCGATGACATAATCAATATCGCCTCGGTATCAGCTAATAACGATATAGAAATCGGAAAGACTATGGCTAAAGCCTTTCAGCGGGTCGGCAAAGACGGCGTTATCACGGTTGAAGAGGGCAAAAGTTTTGAGACAACCGTCGAATTCGTCGAAGGTATGCAGTTCGACCGTGGGTATCTTTCGCCGCACTTCGCAACCGACACTGATAATATGGTCTGCGAATTAGAAAAACCATTCATTCTTGTTTATGAGGAGAAAATCAGCAATGTAGGTAAGCTCGTGCCGCTGCTCGAGAAGATTGCACAGGCCAAAAAGCCGTTGCTGATTATTGCAGAAGACGTTGAGAGCGAGGCATTAGCAACACTGGTGGTCAATAAACTCAAAGGCGTGCTGCAGGTTGCAGCCGTCAAGGCGCCCGGTTACGGCGACCGCAGAAAAGCGATGCTGCAGGACATAGCGGTGCTAACAGGCGCAGAGCCGATCTTCAAAGACTTAGGCATCGAGATGGAAAATATCAGCATAAAACAACTCGGCCAGGCCAAAAAGGTAATCATCGACAACGACGATACAATCATTATTGAAGGTGCGGGCAGCCAGCAAAGTATCAACGGCAGAATCAAGCAAATAAAGGACGAAATAGAAATTACAACCAGTGAATATGACCGTGAGAAGCTTCAGGAACGATTGGCTAAACTTACCGGCGGAGTGGCTCAAATCAATGTCGGCGCTGCAAGTGAAGTGGAAATGAAAGAAAGAAAGGCCCGAATCGAAGACGCCCTGCACGCCACCAGAGCAGCTATCGAAGAAGGTATCGTGCCAGGCGGAGGCGTAGCTCTAATCCGCTGTATCGATGCGGTGAGAAAGCTGAAACTCAAAGGCGATGAGAAAACTGGCGCCGATATTCTTGCAAAGGCGCTTTCAATGCCGTGCTACTACATCGCATACAACGCCGGGGCAACCCCAAATATCGTAGTCAACAAAGTGGCTGAAGGCAAAGGTGGCTTCGGCTATAACGCCAACGCAGATAAATACGAGGACATGCTGAAAGCCGGCATACTTGACCCGGCAAAGGTTACCCGAATTGCTCTGCAAAACGCTGTGAGCATAGCCGGCCTGCTGCTGACGACGGATTGCCTCATTACCGAAAAGCCCAAGGAAAAAGATGAAATGCCTCCTGGCGGCCCAGGTATGGGTGGTGGTATGGGCGGCGGTATGGGCGGCGGTATGGGCATGGGCGATATGGGTGGAATGATGTAAGGAAGAAAACCGGAATGGTTCCTAACACCCCCCAACAAGCCTTCGACAAGCTCAGGCCAGAGTTTGAGGATGCCACGCGGTATTCCATAATTAAGGCAAATGAGAAATTAAAAAGTAGAACCAAAATAGATAAGGAGTGAGTTATGAAACTTAAACCCCTGGATGACAGGATTGTAATCAAACAATCAGAGGCCGAAGAGAAAACGACCGGCGGAATCATTCTGCCGGACACCGCAAAAGAAAAACCGCAGATAGGTAAAATAATAGCTACCGGCCCGGGCAAACTGCTCGATAACGGCAAGCGATGCAAGATGTCTGTAAAGAAAAAAGACAAAGTCCTCTACGCAAAATACAGTGGAAGCGATGTCGAAATCGACACTGAGAAATATGTAATTCTGCGAGAAAGTGATATTCTCGGAATTGTTGAAAAGTGAAATCAGTGGCAAAGGGACAAAGGCACAAAGAAAAAGGTAAAAACATAACAAAATAACAAGAGGTGATAAGAAATGGCAAAACAATTAATGTTTGACGATACAGCACGAGCTCAGCTCAGGGATGGTCTGTCGCAATTAGCAAAAGCGGTGAAGGTTACTCTCGGGCCGACCGGCAAGAACGTTATCCTGTATAAAAGCTGGGGCTCTCCGAAGGTAACCAAGGACGGTGTTACGGTCAGTAAGGAAATCGAGCTGCCCGAACCATTCAAAAATATGGGCGCAAAAATGATCAATGAGGTCGCCAGCAAAACCTCTGACGTTGTCGGTGACGGTACCACAACTTCAACGATATTAGCGGAAGCGATTTACACAGAAGGGCTGAAGCACGTAACGGTCGGTGCGAATCCGATGGCTATTCAGCGGGGAATCAGCAAAGCAGTCGAAGTTGTTACCAAATTCATCAAATCGGTCAGCGTGCCTGTAAAAGGCCACAGTGACATTGCAAAGGTCGCAACCATCAGCGCAAATAACAACCCGTCGGTCGGTGAAATCTTAGCTGACGCAATCGACAAGGTCGGCAGTGATGGTGTTATCGAGGTCGAAGAAGGCAAAGGAATGGAAAACGAGCTGACCGTAGTCGAAGGTATGCAGTTCGATAAGGGTTATATGTCGCCGTATTTTATGACTAACGCCGACACCCTCGAAGCTGTCCTCGAAGACGTCTATATCCTGCTGCACGAAAAGAAGATTTCCAGTGTTCGTGAGCTTATCCCTCTGCTCGAAAAAGTTGCTCAAGTGGGTAGGCCGCTGCTGGTTATTGCAGAAGACGTTGAAGGTGAGGCATTAGCCGCACTGGTTATTAATCGGCTGCAAGGCGTGTTGAAGACCTGTGCGGTCAAGGCTCCAGGCTTCGGGGACCGCAGGAAAGCAATGTTGGCCGATATAGGTATCTCGACCGGCGGACAGGTGATTACCGAAGATTTGGGTATCAAGCTCGAAAGCATCGAGCTTTCACAATTAGGTCAGGCCAAAAAAATCGTTGTGGATAAGGAAACAACAACAATAATCGAAGGGGCCGGCAAAAAGAAAGACGTTGCCGCTCGCTGCGAGCAAATCCGCAATCAAGTTGAAAAAACGACCAGTGACTACGACCGCGAAAAATTACAGGAACGTTTAGCCAAGCTGACCGGTGGAGTAGCCGTCATCAAAGCCGGCGCCGCAACCGAAACGGAAATGAAAGAGCGCAAAGACCTGCTGGAAGATGCGCTGCACGCCACAAGAGCAGCGACCGGGGAAGGCGTTGTGGCAGGCGGCGGTGTCGTGTTCCTGCGTGCCATTGGAGAAGTAGAAAAGGCCAGGGCAAAGGCGAAAGGCGATGAAAAAATCGGCTTTGACATTGTAACCAGTGCACTCAAGGCACCAACAACTCAAATTGTTGAAAACTCCGGTGGACAAGGCGATGTGGTCGTTGCTAAACTTCTCGAAAAAGGCAAAAATATCGGCTATGACGCCAATACAGGACAGTTCGTCGATATGTTCAAAGCCGGTATCATCGACCCTGCAAAGGTTGCCAGAACCGCATTAGAAATGGCCGCTTCGGTGGCAGGACTAATGCTGACAACCAGTGTCCTGGTAACAGAATTGAAAGACAAAGACGAAGAGCCAATACCAGGGTCGGTAAGATAGTGCCTAAAGTGAACTAAAGTGTAAAGTGCCTAAAGTTAAAAAGAATGAAAATGAATAATGAATCTTGACTGTCGTCAGACAAGTATCGAACAAGGAATTTAGAATTTCGAGTAAGGCCATTGGTCATTCGATATTGGACATTCTTCTTTTATAACTTTAGCTCACTTTAGCTCACTTTAGGCACTTTAGCTCACTTTACGATATTATGGCCAAGCGGGATTATTACGAAGTTTTAGGCGTGGCTAAGAACGCCTCCGCCGACGAAATTAAACGCGCATATCGGCGCATGGCGATGAAGTATCATCCGGACAAGAATCCGGGCGATAAAAAGGCTGAATCCAGGTTCAAAGAATGCGCCGAGGCCTACGAGGTACTGAGCGACACCGAGAAGCGGCAGCGCTACGACCAGTTCGGACACGAAGGTCTTCGCGGAGCCGGCATGCATGACTTCTCCCGAATGAACGTCGAAGATATCTTCAGTATGTTCGGCTTTGAGGATTTCTTCAGCGGTATCTTAGGGGGACACAGAAAGTCAAGCAGACGAGCAGGGTCCACCCGTGGCTACGATTTGGAAACTACCGTGGAGCTGACGCTCAACGACATCGCCAAAGGCGCCGAGAAAACCATTGAATTTACCCGCCAGGATATATGCGGCGAATGCAAGGGCAACGGATGCGCCAAAGGAAGCAAGCCGGGGCGATGTCCAACCTGCGGCGGAAGTGGTCGGGTTGCAAGAGGCGGTGGGCTCTTCCAGATGGTCTCGACCTGCCGGCAATGCAGCGGCAGCGGACAGGCCATTACCAATCCGTGCAAAAAATGCAAAGCCACCGGCAGAATGCCAAAAAAGAGAATCGTCAATATCAAAATTCCGCCCGGTGTCCATGAAGGACAGGGTATAAGAGTCGCCAGCGAAGGTGAACCCGGCAAAGGCGGTGGGCCAAGAGGCGATCTTTATTGCTACGTCAGAATAAAGCGACATGAATTTCTGCAGCGTGATGGAAATGACCTGATTACGGTTGTGCCAATAAGCTTTACACAAGCTGCTTTAGGGACAACTGTCGATGTGCCGAGTTTGAATGGTACACAAGGATTGAAAATCCCGCCGGGGACACAGTATGGAAGCGTCTTTAGAATAAAAGGCCAGGGGCTGCCGGATATAAGAACACGACGAACCGGAGACCAGCTCGTACAAATTACTATCGAAACACCAGTGAAACTAAACACAAAACAAGAAGAGCTGCTGAGAGAATTCGCCAAAAGCAAACATAAAAGTGTTTCGCCACAATCCAAACACTTTTTCGAGAAACTGAAAAAACATTTTGGTAACCACTGATGAAACAGAAAAAGAAAGAAAAACCAAAAACCGAAGATTCGCAGGAAGCCCCAAAAAAGGAAATGGAAGAGCTTCGCCAGACCTTAGATAGTCTGCAAAAAGAAAAAGATGAGCTTTTCAGCAAGTTGCAGCGCGTCAGTGCCGACTATGCGAATTTCCAAAAACGAGTGCCCAAACAAATCGCCGATACGATTTGCTACGAAAAAGAAAAGATAATAAAAACCTTGCTGCCGGCTCTGGATAATTTCGAACATACGCTGCAAAATGCAGACTCGGCGGAGAATGCGGACGTATTTGTCAAAGGCATCCGGATTATCTACGACCAGATGCTCGATATCTTAAAATCGCACGGCGTAGAGCAGATAAAGGCACCGGGCGAAAAATTCGACCCTGCCCTGCACGAAGCAATGATGCAAAAGACTGAGCCAGAGGAGGAAGATAATATTGTTCTGGAAGAGTTTCAAAAGGGATATAAACTCAACGGCCGAGTCATTCGGCCAAGTAAAGTGGTCGTCAATAAGCTGACAGAGGACCGAGAACAGAGGACAGAGGACGGAACCGAGGTGGAGTGATTGCGATGCCGACTTATGATTATATATGTGAGAGTTGTGGATGTGAGTTTGAACGGTTCCAGAGTATAACGTCTAATCCGCTACGGACGTGCCCGAAGTGCAAAAAGAGAAAATTGAAACGGCTTATCGGTGCCGGAGCGGGAGTAATCTTCAAAGGCTCCGGATTCTATCAGACCGATTACAGAAGCGAAAGCTATAAAAAAGCCCAAGAAAGCGAGAAAAAGGCCGCCGACAAGGACACTGGGAAAAAAGAAGCCGAAACCAAGACCGCCGAAACCAAAAGCAAAGACTCAAAACCAACCCCCAAAAAGCACACCCAGCCCAAAAGATAAGAATACAAAGTGTCCCTTCCGGAGCAAATCAACGGCTGTTTGATAAATACAGACGTGGGTATCAAAATCAACAGTCCATTAGTCGCTGGCTGTAACCGTAATTGTCAGGCGTACGTTCTTGTCAGCTTCGGCCCCGATGGCTGATTTTTTAATCGTTTTCTGGTTCGAGGTCAAGACCGGCTTTGGCGGGGTTATCAAACCCACCGTAGTATCATCGATAGCAGTTAGAATCTCTCTTCCGGGTAAATACTCGGCTATATTGTTCAAGACGGCAAAATCCTTCGCCACCTCGATACGCCTTTTAGAATCGTCCTGGTTGACAATACCGGCAATCTGCTCAGCGGTAACTGCGTCAACCACAACCCTTTGGCCAAACACTTCAGTGTCAACAAATAACGTGGCCGAATCCAACTTGTCCCAAATATTGCCCAGCTCAGCCAACAGTAAATTAAAGCTTTCGCTGCTGCAAATAAGAGCGTGCGGTTCTCTAACATCGCTTTGGTCTGACGCAATCCATTCGTCTGAAGGGACATTATCTTCAATCGCCCTGTTAATAAATGCTACAACAGCAGACAGGTAACTTGTTCGCAATTCAAGCCTGCCACTAAATGGTGCAGCAACTACTATTATCGGCGCGGGTTCTACCACCTCAACTTTCGGGGGCAGCTCTCGAGGCTCAACAGCAACCGGTCCTTGCGGGACAGTGGGGGCTACAATAGTGTAAACTACCGCCGTCAAAATGCCAACCAGGCCGAGCATAGCAGCGGCAGCAAAGAGCTTTCGACCCAGCAAATGCCTTGCTCCGAGATGCTCATCAAACGCCGTGGGCTGCTCGACCAGCAGCGTTCTTCCGGCCAGGGAAGCTTTTACATTCTCCAATATCTGTGGCGGAGCCTCAGTAACAGGCAAAGAACTCAGCAATATTTTACATTTTTGTAGCTGCCGCAGCCGTTGTGCAATTTTCTCATCGTGAGCTATCAGCCGTTGAACTTCGGTCTGCTGCCTGGCCGGCAGTTCGCCATCAATGAAGCTACTGAGCAATTCGTCCATATTTGGATTTTCTTTCATTGCAAAATGGCCTCCAAAATCTGTCTTAGCTTTTTTCTGCCCCTACTTAATCTGCTTCTAACCGTGCCTAACTCGATATCCAGCACATTTGCAATCTGTGCATAGCTCATATCTTCAATATCCCGCAACACGACGACAGCTCTTTGTGCATCATCTAATTTCTTCAAAGACTCAACAGCTATCTCGCACAACTCCCTGTTCTCGGCCATCGCCACCGGGTCGGGTGAACTATCATCGCTCAAAAATTCTTTCAAGACCCTTCCTGGTTGGCTATTGTATCGAACCTGCTCTGCATCCAGCGAGCTAAACCCAAATCTGGCGTTCCTCTGGCAGTAATTCAAGGTCAGATTAACCGCTATTCTAAAGGCCCATGTATAAAAGCTGCTTCTGCCCTGGAAGTTATCTATGTTTTCTATTACTTTGACAAATGTTTCCTGTGTAAGTTCCGCCGCATCATCGTGGTCTGCACATATTTTTAATATTACGTTGTAGATGCGATTCTGATACTTAAGAATAAGCCGTTCCATTGCCGCAGAATCGCCCTGCCGGCACTGTCTAACCAATACAGCGTCGTCAACGTTGATATTTGCCACTTCTGCCACTGGTTTCCTACTCAATTAGACCAATATTACCCCAAAAAGTTCCTATAAAAGTACAGCAAAAATGAGGCTAAACCACAGGACATAATCGCAGATTCAGACTTTTTGGTCAATCTAATTTAATCGGGCGGATAAATTCCGCGAAGCGGGAAACGTACCTTGACTCCGTTAGAGAACTACGTTCCTTAACGGCTTGTGTTGCTGATGGCTTTCTCTAATGGGGTTGAGCGAGATATGCGATACGAAAAAGAACGGGGGCCTATACCGAGTAAATCAGCATAGGCCCCGAACTTATGCACAATCATTGATTAGCTTAGCCTGTTCGATGCTGGTTATAGATCTGCGGACAGTCCTTCATTAAGCCAGTTATCCATTATGATAATAAGGTCTTCGATGTCAACCTTGCAATCGCCGTTTATATCGCCACGCAAATCCACCTGCTCAACATTAATGCACCTGGCAGGACACAACTGAATCTGGTCAATGTATATATGGTCTTTGTCTTCACCCACCTGAGCTGAACTGGTGCCGTCACCTAAGCCGATAGTGATTTTCTTTACAGAGCTCAAGTCTACGCCACCATTACTGAACTGCTCAAGTGCCACAGTCCACTGGCGCCATATATCCGACTGACACGCATGGGTGTATGGGTGCTCGGCCTTGAAGCTATTACCGGCAGCATCCTCCAGTTTCAAATACATCAGATGCTCCATATTTTCGCGTTCACCGACGAAGGACAATGACAACGCCTGGACACCTTGGGCCGTCCAATCCTGCGGGCTGTTAAATGTACGTGTGGCCTCAGTAAAGTATGGCTCATACTGATTTTGGAATTCAAACCGCATAGAGTTGTTGCCCTGGCTGTCTGTCGCGAGAAAGACGTAATCAAAGTCGGCAATGTTTTCAATCCATGCAGCCCTTATACCCGCAACGTCTGCATAGGAATCAAAGTCTTCCACGCTCATACACTCTCCTGCCGTAAAGGTCCAGGTGCGTCCTGTGACGGTACCCGAAGGACCGATTTGATCGACCCGCCACTGGTAGGTCTGGTCTAATTCAAGAGCGCCGGGGTCAAAAGTAGTACCTGCGGGAGCCGGCTCAACCTTCTCCATAGCTCCGGCTTTGCCGAGCCACAACTCGCGTGAAGTCGCAAATTCTGCCTCTACCCAGCTAAAGTTGGCGTTCACAGACACGTCCGTTGCACCATCAGCAGGGCTGGGATTAACCGCTGCCGGGCCGTCAGATACGGAGAAGACATCGTCAAAGGTAGTATGGTAGCCGGCCGGTTCAGCATCTTCATTCTGCGCGAAGATCCCACTTTGACCGCTCGTAAAGGGCGCATCATTAACAGCCTCATCTTCCCAAGGGTCGTTACCGTTGGTGTCCACCATTGTCGCAGTCTTTGCGACGAGCGGACCGCCTTTATACTCATAGAGACTACCGGTAACGTACACGGGACCCGAGCCGACAACATCCAGCTCAGCATAGTAGCTCCTGGCGTGGTTGAGGCCTGGTACAGCAATGTCCAAAAGCAGCTCTTCTTCGTTCCTCATGATGTTGCCCATATTGACGACCTTCTCGATATCAATTTCTAAGTTTGCCGGACCGTCTTCCCAGTCTATGTGCATTATGTAAACCGCGGTTGCAAACATGCCGGGGGCGCCGCTTATCGACCCATCGTCAATGATGTAGGTTGCCCTGGCGAGCAAGCCGCAGTAATTCCGGGAGGCATCGCCAGTAACATTTACGATGGCCCCAACACGGACGTCGGTGAAGACTTCGTCGCTGCCGAACCCGGCGCCGAATGCCGAGCCAAAGCTTCCCGCGCCCGTATCGAACGAAGTGGTTTCATCCAGGCTGAGGTATTTGTTGCCGTCCGGCTCGGCCTTAATGGTCGCGGTGAACGTTTTGGTCATGTCCGGATAGGGAAGGAATTGCCAGGTTGCCAGATCTAAGTCATCACCATTGAAGCTCTCCGACCAGTTGGCCTGTGCTGTGCCGCTTGCTGCCACAATCAGTCCCACTACTGCACAAATTACTACTAACTTTTCTACTTTAGACATAATAATCCTCCTTCAAGAAAGTAAAAAAAAACGGCGAGATAACAATTTTCACGCTCACGATTTATATTTGCCCAGGACATTTTTTTATGATTTGATACTACCTCCTTCCCTCAAAAGCCTAATATCAGCCGTTAGTTGAAATGTAAGAAGCTTGATTCCTTCTGCGAAAAACTTCTAAAACCGGCATATCAGAAAACAAAATCCAAGAATACACGCCCAACGGCTAATTCAGGGCACACTTACGTTGACACAAGCTTCGTCAATTCTATTTATACTATATTAACTGTCTCTTCGTCAAGAAAAATCTGTGCAAAATCGCCGTTATGGCAATAATTTTCCAACCGGCAAAAACAGCCATTTCGCAGGAGTGTAACCTGTGTAATCGAGTGTGGGAAGAAATCATTTTGCTAATTTAAGGGCAAATTCGGCAGAAATGCGTTTGCCGTTTGGGCACAGACACGTTACCTGTAATATGTAGCTTTGGCTTGCGTCCGGCTCAAAAGGTAAATCGAATTCGTAAGCCCTTAAAAAATCCCGCCAGTATTCATTATTTGCAGCAGGGTCGGTTAAATCAATATCCGGCCAAATAACGACTCTCCTGCCCTTGGGCTCAGCGGAGCGCAGAACTCTTTGGTATAATTCAAAACGAAATACAGCCGGTGATTTTATCTGAGAACCAAAAGAATCCAGCAAACTGACGTAAGGCTTTATTTTGACCTGTTGGGTACCGCCGGCGCTGATAAATTCAGTTAACGGCATAATATTGATTTTCGCCGGGGCATAATGAGAATAAACAGAAAGCTCCTTAACATCGTTATTGGTCTTAGCGGTAAGCCCAGGAAGCCCCGGCAACTGCTCACAACCAGCGTTTGCCAAAAGCATCACCAGAAGACAGACGACAGAGGACAGAGGACAGAGGACAAAGAGCAGATTCTGACTTCTGATTTCTGATTTCTGACTTCTGATTTCTGACTTCATAAATCCCCATCAAGCATGTGACCAAGGCGGTGTTTTTTCGTTTTCAAATAGTCAATATTGTGCTCGCCCGGCTCAGCCCTTAATGGTATCTGCTCAACAATCTTTATACCATAAACCTCAAGACGACTAATCTTCTTTGGATTGTTTGTCAGGATACGTATTTTCCTAAGCCCCAAATCGCGACAGATTTGCGCCCCGATTCCATAATCGCGTTTGTCGGCCATAAAGCCCAACTGCAAATTGGCCTCAACAGTGTCAAGTCCCTGTTCCTGAAGTTTATAAGCTCGGAGTTTGTTTGTCAGGCCGATGCCTCTGCCCTCCTGGCGCAGATAAATCAAAGCACCTTTGCCGACTTGTTCTATCATCTTCATCGCGGTTATCAATTGATAGCCGCACTCACATCTCTGCGAATGAAACAAATCGCCGGTCATACATTCCGAATGCACCCTGACCAACACCGGCTCATCGTGCTCAATGGGTTTGCCGTTGTCATCGAGCCGGCCAACATCGCCTTTGCACAAAGCCAGATGTGGCTCGACTGAAGTGATGCTCTCATAGCCAATGAGCGTAAATTCTCCGTAGTCGGTAGGTAAATTAACGCACTCAAGGCGCTTGATTTGACTTTCCCGCTGAAGACGATATTCTACGAGCTTGGCAATCGAAGCAATTTTGAGATTGTGCTTTTCGCAGAACTTCAACAGCTCAGGCACTCGTGCCATCGAGCCGTCTTCGTTCATAATTTCACAAATGACACCGGCCTGGTTTAGAGATGCCATGCGCATCAAATCAACTGCACCTTCTGTCTGGCCGGCTCGAACCAGTGCGCCACCTTCACGTGCCCGCAGTGGAAATACATGACCGGGACGAACAAGGTCGCTCGGCTTAGCATCATCTGCAATCGCCACCGAAATTGTCTGTGCCCTGTCAGCGGCGCTGATGCCTGTACTTATTCCTTCGGCGGCGTCAATACTGATGGTAAAAGCCGTCCCGAAACGAGCCGTGTTATCAACCGTCTGCGGATACAAGCCAAGCGAATCACATTTCTCGGCGTTGAGCGGCAGACAAATAAGACCCCGACCAAACGTGGCCATAAAGTTAATAATCTGGGGTGTTATCTTCTCGGCGGCGCAGACCAAGTCGCCTTCGTTCTCACGGTCTTCGGCATCAACGAGGACAATCATCCTGCCGCATTGAAGCTCTTCCAGAACCTCCGGTATTTCGCTAAATTGCACTGCCACGTTCGTATCTCGTACTTGACATTTCGTGTTTCGGGTTTCGAGTTGCCGGTTCTAAATACTATTAACTAAGGGCTATTGTTCGCCAGGCTTTGTTCGTACTGTTCAATATATCGACTTCCATTGCGAATGTAAATAAGCGTTGCCAAAATAGCGGTACCGGCGGCCGACCACCAGAGAACCCGCAGAAACCAAATCCAGCCGGGCAAAACACCGGAAACCTCAGGAGCTATCAGAATTCCCGCTACCATCGACAACTGCAGGACGGTGGCAAGCTTGCCGATGAATACAGGAGTGATGTGAACCCGTGAAGTTATAAAATAAACAATGCTAAAACCAATGAGCAAAAACAAGTCCTTGCCGATTATCAAAACCACAACTGTCGGCGGCAGCAGGAAACCTTTAACATGTCCCCGCTGCGAGGCCAACAGCAGACACGCACAGGTCATAAGCAGCTTGTCTGCAATGGGGTCAAGAAACGCACCGAGCTTGGTAACCTGCTTTTTACTGCGGGCCAAATAGCCGTCAATAACGTCACTAACCGCCATAGCCAAAAAAATAATAATCGAAACATACCGCATTGCGTTCCGCGCATTGAGGCTAAGTGCGGTATCATTTATCTTCAACATAAAGCTGACAAAGGGAATTATCAACAATATCCTGAGAATCGTAATGCGACTGGCCCAGCTTAATTTCATAGACATATACCTTGTCGTTCTGAGCGAAGCGAAGAATCTATCTGCTAAATGCTATAAACAATCATACGAGCCGGTAACAATGACAGTAACTTCCTTCAATTTCAATAGGGACTATGTTAAGAGAAAAATTGCTATTTAGCAAGAAAATGTCATTCCTGCGAAAACAGGAATCCAGCTTTTATGTCATTGCTGGAGGACGTGGCAATCTCATCCCTTTTTCTGTTATCACCTGTTCTTTTCAAGGCCGAGGCCACGGCCGGGATGCCCTTTGGATTTACCCTTGCCTTTTCCTTTGGCTCGAAGACCCGGAGGAATCGCCTTTTCAGATACAGACTCCCACGGGCCGTCAATATGGACGCCCACTTCCCAGCGTGGCTCATGAAAGCGGTAATAGCGGCCTTCGAAGTAGAAATGGAGGGGGAAATCCACGACAACATAGACGCCACGACCCGAATCGTAAACGAGCTCCACGCCCTGTTGTTTGTGGCGATAACCATGCGCAGGAGCGTGTGGAGGAGGTCCATGTTTGGGTTTGTGCTTGCGGCCCGAACCCACACCAATCGAAAAACTCTCGCACGAGACAAGCATAAACGTCATACAAACCAGAACAACCGCTGATAAGGATAAGAACTTAAATCTCATAATTAGTCCCTCGTAAAACCTAAGTAATCAGTAACCTGCGAAAATTGTCATACGACCGTTAAATATAGTAAAAACGCAGAACGAATCAACAAATTATTGTAAAAAAAGAGAAATACCGGAATATTTTATCGGCTTAATTTGTTTGATGTAAACCGCCATACTGATACAATGGAGAGGGTACTCCTGAGCATTAACTATCAACGCATTATAGCTGATACAAAAGAGGCTCGGCGTGAGAAATAAACTTGCAATAATATATCACAACCTCGCCGTTTTGCTCGATGCGGGGCTGCCGATACTAAAGTCACTTGATACGGTCAGTGAAGGATTGCAAGGACATTTGAGGAAAATTTTCTCCGAAATAAGCAAATCTGTCTCCCAGGGCAATACCTTTGCAGATTCGATGGCCGAATGTCCCAAGGTCTTTGCCAAGCTGGATGTAATGTTAGTAAGATCAGCGGAGCTCTCGGGCGAATTGCCCAATTGTTTCAAGATGCTCTCTAACTGGTATGAGTTTAGTAAGCGAATAAAAAATATTATCATCTCAGGATTAATTCTGCCGCTCGTGGTTTTTCATATTATGGTAATTATTGTTCCCCTTCCCTCTATGGTTTTAGGCAAAATCAGCACAACCGAATACATGTTGCAAATTGCAAAAGTATTAGGTTTCCTTTACCTGCTGATAGGAATAACTTTGAGCGTTTATCACTCCGTGCCAAATGCCGGCCTTTTTCGCAGAGCTTTTGACGCCCTGATACTGAGAATACCAATTCTGGGTCAGGCTGTTCAGCAGCTCTCGATATGCCGGTATTGCAGGGGATTCAATATGCTCTATAAAGCGGGCGTGCCAATAACAGAATGTGCCGCAAAAGCCCCCGAACTAACAGGAAACTTAATTATAGCCGATATGTTCAAAGGCGGCGCAGCAAGTACAAAAGCCGGAAATATGACCTGCGATGGATTTTCCCGCAGATTACCTTTGGACTATCTCAACATTTGGCAAACCGGAGAAGAAATCGGCGAACTCGACAAAATGGTTGATAAGATAGCTGAAATTGCCGGCGATAGAGCCGAGCTGCTGTTCACTGAATTTGCCAAGTGGCTGCCAAGATTGCTTTATGCCCTGGTCTGCATTGTGATGATTATGCAAATACTTAAGATGGCAGGGGCGATAACTACTTCGTACTCTATAGATATTCCTTGATGGAAACTACTGCGATGATATAATTGCTGGAGTTTATTGAGGACACAAAATGGCTGTGCTGAATGTTAATATCGACCACGTTGCGACTGTACGGCAGGCTCGCCGGACCGATGAGCCGGACCCTGTCTGGGCGGCGGCTGAGTGCGAATTAGCCGGTGCAAATGGAATCACCATCCACCTGCGACAGGATAGACGTCATATCTGTGACCGTGATGTTTGGCTGTTAAAGGAAACAGTTGCCTGCAAATTAAATCTTGAGATGTGTATGGCCGAGCCTATAGTCAAAATCGCCGAAGAAATTAAGCCGGAACAGGTAACCTTAGTGCCTGAAAAAAGAGCCGAGCTGACTACCGAAGGTGGTCTGGATTGCGTTAAATATAAAAAACGCCTTGCCGAGGTTGTCAAAAGAATGCACAAAAAAGGCATACTGGTAAGCACCTTTATCGCGCCCGACAAAGAGCAAATAATCGCCACTGCCCAGACCGGCTGTGATGCCATCGAACTACATACCGGTATGTACGCAAACGCCAGGCGCCAAAGAGCTATCAAAAAACGATTGACTGAGCTGGAAGTGGGCAAGGACCTGGCAATGAAAAACAAGCTGGTGGTTCACGCAGGGCACGGCCTGACATATCGTAATATCGCAGGGGTGGCGCGCATCAAAGGGCTTTGTGAGTTCAACATCGGGCACAGCATTATAGCACGGGCGGTCTTCGTCGGGATAAGGCAGGCAACAGCCGAAATGATAAAATTGATAGACAAATTCAGCTCGTAATTTATAGAAGGAGACGAAAATGTTTACAGGGGCAATGGTGGCGTTGGTTACGCCTTTTCAGGAAGGCGAAATCGATTTTCAAACGCTCGATGAGCTGATTAATTTCCAATTGCAAGGCGGCATAGACGGAATAGTGCCGGTAGGGACAACCGGCGAATCGCCTACGTTAAGTCACAAAGAGCATAGACAGGTAATCGAAAGAGTCGTCAAAGTCGTGGGCGGACAGGTCCCCGTAATTGCAGGGGCCGGCTCAAACAGTACCGCTGAGGCAATTGAACTGACTGAATTCTCAAAAAAGGTAGGTGCCGATGCGACATTGCAGGTCGGGCCATACTATAATAAGCCAACGCAGGAGGGATTTTATCAGCATTTCAAGGCGATAGCAGAAGAGGTTGACCTGCCTATAGTACTATACAACATACCGGGCCGATGCGGAGCGGGTATGACACCGGAGACAGTCGCACGCTTGGCTGAAGTTGAAAATATCGTTGCAATTAAAGAGGCGACCGGCAGCTTGGATCAGGCCAGCGAAATCGCAAGCCGATGCGATATAACCATTATCTCAGGTGATGATTCCCTTACGCTGCCGTTAGCTTCGGTCGGCGGTAAGGGTGTTATCAGCGTAGTGGCGAACATCGTGCCCACCGACGTAAAAGCAATGACCGATTTGATTCTGGAAGGAGATTTGGTCTCGGCAAGGCAATGGCACAAGAAGCTGTTTATGCTCTGCAAAAGTATGCTTACCTTAGCAACCAACCCGATACCCATCAAGGCGGCAATGGCGATGCTGAATATGGCCTCGGAAGAATTGCGACTGCCAATGACACCTTTGGAAGAGAATAAAAAAGTTATCCTGAAGCAGACATTAAAAGACTATGGCCTGCTAAACTAAATAATACCCTCATCCTTTCAGCCGCTGTTGTGCCTCGTGATAGGTCTGGAGTGTGGCGGAAATCATCTTGCTGACGGTGTGATTGTCTTTTAAATAGTGCTGTGCGGCTTTGGCGATTTTACGCGCGAAGTCGCGTCTGTCTAACAGCCGCTGCAGCGCGCCCACTATACTAAGCTCATCATTCGGGTCAAAGACCACGGCGGTCTGGCCCTCAATAATCAAATCATCTACGCCGCCTTGACAGGCTGCGACAGCGGAACCGACACTCATCGCCTCTAACAACAAAGTATTAAAAGTAGAGCTGGGCTGAGGCTGTATGAAAATATCGCCGGTGGCAAGAACCGACCGCCAGGGCCTTAATCTCGGAACAATGGTAACAGTCTGTAAAAGACCAAGTGCAGCTAACAATTTCCGCAATTGCCCTTCGGCCCGTCCGCCACCACTTACAATCATCATAAATTCATATCCGTCAATTATCAGGTGCCTGACCGCGTTAAATAAATTCTCAAAGTCATCGGCATTATCCAGAGGATGAGCCATCACAATAGTGACGGGGTGGGAAGACTCAGAAAAACATACGTTGCCTTCGGCTACGAAAGTGCCTATATTTATCTGCTCAATCCGCTCAGCAAGGCGAGGATAGGCTTCGGCAATATCAGCAGCGATACTTTTAGCCGGGGTAATGATTTTTGCACATAGCCGCGATGAAACAGAAAACTGAACCAAATGCCTGGCGAGGGAATTAACCGTCAACACGTAGGGCAAATCCAATCGATGAGCCAATCGCTTTGTAAGCAATGCTTTGCTCTCGCACAGGCAGTGTAAAACAGTAGGCTTGAATTTTGCAAGCTGTTCGACAAGCAGCCTTCTATTTAGATGCCCGGTCAACGGCAATTCAAAAACCGGGTGGCTGATAATCTCAGCGGCGCCGGTGAACACAGAATCCGCATCGCAGCCCGGCGGACAAACCAAAGCTACAGGAATCGACTCGTCCGCCAAACCAACTAATAGATGCTCTAAGAATATTGAGTACTCAGAAACCGTATGTTCCGATGCAATCAGAGCTAATCGAAGTGATTGCTTTGTGTCTTTTTCCAACGCCAAATTCGTTTGCTCCTTGTTCGCTCACTTGCTCCTGTTTCGTATTTCGTATCGCGTATGTCGTATATTCCATCATGCCTATTACGAGGTAAGTACAACACGCACTAACAATACAGTACACAACCACAAAACCAGATGCATAATATACTATCGCAAAAATGGTTTTTAAGCCATTGCAAAAATCGGCAGTTTTGCAGAGTATTTACGCTTTTGGTGTTTGTGTGATTTGTTTTGTCAGCTCCCCCAATAGGGTGTGCATTTGGGGGTCGGATTTTTCGGCCTGGCTTATCTTGCTGCAGGCGTGCATAACAGTAGTATGGTCTCGGCCTCCCAAATGACCGCCAATTTCTTCGAGGCTGTGCTTGGTTAAATTTCTGGCTAAGTACATGCAAATCTGACGAGGCTCAGTAATGCTCTGGCTGCGCTTTTTGCTCTGCAAATCAGCAAGGCGAACGTCAAAATGGCTGGTTACCACCTCGATAATATCTGTGATACTTATATGTCGGGCTGCCGCTTTGATCTGGCCTTCCAGAGCTATCTGAGCTAATTCGAGGTCGATTACTTTGTCGGTCGTAGTCGCTACGGCATAAATGGTTGTCAAAGCGCCTTCCAATTCCCTGATGTTTGCGTGCAACTTGCGAGCGATGTATTCTGCGATTTCGTCGGAAATATTAAGGCCCCGAAGATGTGCCTTCTTTTGCACGATTGCAACTCTTGTCTCGTAGCTCGGAGGGTCGATTCTTGTAACCAGCCCCCAGTTGAATCTGCTGATAAGGCGTTCTTCGAGTGAAGGAATCTTGCCGGGCGGGCTGTCGGCGCTGAGGATGATTTGTTTGCCGTTGTTGTAAAGGGCATTAAAGGTATGGAAAAATTCCTCCTGGCTGTGCTCGCGTTCGCGCAGGAACTGAACATCATCAATTACCAGCATATCGACAGTGCGAAACTGGCTTTGAAAGCCGGACAAATTCCCTTCCTCGATTGCCCTGATAAATCTATTGACGAATTCTTCACAGCTTAAGTATTGAATTACGGCACCATTAGATTTTCGCTGGGCCTCGAAACAGACGGCGTGCAAAAGATGGGTTTTTCCCAGGCCTGAATTGCCGTAAATAAAAAGAGGATTGTAGGTATTTCCAGGCGATTGACTTACCGCAACACAGCTTGCATGAGCAAGTCGGTTGCTCGGCCCTACGACAAAATTATCAAAGGTATAGTCAGGGTGAAGTTTAGGGGGTGCGATTTTGACTTCGGCGAATTCAGTCGAGCCGTGTTTCTTTTGCAAAATAGGGCCATCAGAACCGGACTCGAAGCGTCGAGAGCTGCTGTCGGGTTTTTCGTGAGTGTCAACGCCGAAATCTACGGCGATAAGATGGCCTGTTATCTGCTGAGCGGCCCGGGTGAAACTACTTTTGCAATTGTCCTGCAAGAACTGAACGGTCGCCTCATCGGGACAACCTATCCCGAGTGAACCGCCATCCAGGTGTGAAACCGTCAACCTGTCGAACCACTTGCGGGCGTTGGCCGGGTCAATCGTTTTTGTACGGTCGATTATATCTATGAAAATGTCTTCAACTTCGCGAACTGCCACGCCACCATCCTTTGTGAATCGATGCTCCGTGCGAAAAGCAACCGTATATCAAAACGTCCCTGTTAACAGTTTCTAATTTTGTCCCGCACCAATCAGGCAGAAGCCTGACTCACTTGTGACTCACTTGGTTAGGGGTAAAAACGATAATAGGAAATTTAACCGGTATAGCTCAGTTTGTCAAAGAAAAATGTCAGGCTGGCAACAAAAAACAAAAAAATGCAAACTTTCTCCAAACGGACTATTGAGGGTCTGGAAAATTAAATCTTGGCCGGACTTGAAATTTTCACAAATCCCGATACCATCAAGTCTAAGCCAGTCCTGTTAGAGGCAAAACTGCAATTTTTAACGGAGTGAAAAAGGATTGTGAGCGAAAGGTAAACGGCTATGGGAATCTTCACCAAAACGGCAGGATATTTCAAGGAGC
The DNA here is from genome assembly GCA_022566315.1 of Planctomycetota bacterium. Lineage (GTDB taxonomy): Bacteria > Planctomycetota > Phycisphaerae > Sedimentisphaerales > Anaerobacaceae > NIOZ-UU13. The sequence continues at coordinate 8,805 of JADFJC010000037.1, read as the reverse complement.
GATTAAGCAAAACGCGTGATAAAATCAGCAGCTCACTTTCGTCGATACTGAGTCTGGGCAGAAATATCGATGAAAGCCTGCTCGATGAGCTGGAAGAAACGCTGATAAGCGACGATATCGGGGTCGAAACGACGGATATACTCGTATCAGAGCTGCGCGAAGCATATCGCAGCAGGCAGATTGCAAAGACCGACGATATCATACCGTTTCTCAAAGAGCACATTACAAGCTATTGGCCGGACCGCGACAGACAACTACGTCAGGCTGAGTCCGGCCCGACTGTCATCCTGGTCGCCGGCGTCAACGGGACCGGCAAAACCACAAGCATCGCCAAACTCGGGTATATACTGAGCCAAAACAATAAGAAGGTCATTGTCGCGGCGTGCGATACGTTCCGTGCCGCCGCCATAGAGCAATTGACCATCTGGGCCGAGCGCATCGGCGTTCAAATCGTAAAGCACCAAGCCGGCGGCGACCCGGCGGCGGTTGCCTTCGATGCCTGCGAAGCCGCTCTGGCAAGAGATGCAGATATCCTGATTCTCGACACAGCCGGGCGATTGCACACAAAAAAAGACCTGATGAAGCAACTGACAAAAATTCGTGACGTGGTTGCCCGCAAAATCCCCGGAGCCCCGAACGAAGTGCTGCTGGTTCTCGATGCGACTACCGGGCAAAACGCAATTGTTCAAGCAAAGATGTTCACCGAAGCGATTAACGTTACAGGGATATTCTTAGCCAAGCTTGACGGCACCGCACGGGGCGGAATCGTTATCGCCATAAAAGACCAGCTCGATATACCGGTAAAATTCGTCGGCTTAGGTGAAAAACCGGAAGATATTGCAGAATTCGACCCAAAGATGTTCGTGGAAGCACTATTTGATTAAGCAAACAAAAGTTACTACAAAAACAACTGAGCTATTATTAATTTTTCTTTTTATTATTCCTTGTATGATTGGAGGACCGAAAAATGAAAACATTATCAACCACAAAGGCAAAAATAAATACATTGCTGCTGGTGGGATTATTTGCGGTAGTCTCAACAAGCACTATCTTCGCCGGCGAGAGAATCGTAAAGCATCAGCCGAGGTCAGGGCCATTGCTTTGGCCGTCGGAGCCCCCTGAGGACATTCCATTCGAGCAATCAAAAGAACTGGTCGGGATATTATTCACCGGCGTACATAGTGACTATCGCATGGCAGACACATGGTATCCTTCCTGGGCTTCGGATGACAATCTGTATTCTCCGTGGACCGATGGGACAACTGACGGGATGAGGTCCAGTTCCGGCGGGCCTAACGCGACCACCGGTCAGGCGGTTATGATTGGGGACGACCCACTTCATCTCAAAATCAAAGCCTTAGGCATAACTAAGGGTAACCCACATCCGTATCAAGGTCGCTATCCGTGTGGAAGTCTGGTTTACAACGGCGTCTGGTATTACGGCACTTACTGTTTGGGACCTGCCGGAAGTGTGGAGCACGACGGCATGAGATGGAACTGGCCGGTGCTGGGGCCAATCCCGGGTTTCCGCATTTCTACGGACTTCGGGAAAACGTGGACAGATAGTCCACACACGCCGGCCAAGCCGCTTTTCCCAGAACCTGCTAAATTTATGGGGCCGGTGAAAATCGGGTCGCCCAAATTTGTGGACTTCGGTAAAAATATGAAGCATTCGCCCGACGGCAAGGCCTACCTGGTGGGTTACGGCGCTGAAGAAAATGACCCAAAGCCGAGATACGCCAACCTGAGCTGGATATCCGGCGACCAGATTTACCTGACGCGAGTCGTGCCGAGCATCGAAAGCATCAACGATGAATCAAAATATGAATACTTCGCCGGACACAAGGAGAAAGGTAAGCCCATCTGGTCATACAACTTTGAAGATATCAGACCCCTACTGGAATGGAACAACAATATGGGCTGTGTTACCATAACCTATAACGCTCCGCTTAAAAAATACCTGATGTGCGTAACCGATGGTTGGCCGACGGTCGCGAAGATGAACTCTTATATCCTCGAATCGGATAAAATTACGGGACCCTGGAAGCTCGTAACCTATATGAAAACGTTTGGTGAGCAGGGCTATTTTCTTAATTTCCCATCAAAATTCATCAGTGAGGATGGGCACACGCTGTGGTTGTGTTATTCTGGTAACTTCAGTCAGGGCTGGAACAATATCCGATTCAAAGCCAAACCACCGGGAAGCCGCTACGGCCTGGTTCTCCAGGAGGTCAAGCTGCTGGACCCAAAGATGTACCGGGAATACGAAAAAAACAAAATGAACAACAGCACAAAGACCTTATTAAAAGCAACAAAAACATTGCCAGCAAAGCCAAAGTAACTCGTCGGGTGCAAAAACTCATATCTGGGTAGAATCCGGGTGAGTAGCCAGTGGTTGTGAACGCTTTCAACTCGGATGAGCCAAGAGTAATTTGATCAGATGACAACAAAACCATCCTGTGTCGCTTCTCAGTTCCAAATCATACTATCTCCCAGGCGAGCACAGACCATTCCCACGACCTTGCTTGCGAGTTGGAGACATGCTTTCTTGGAGCAACGTTGCTCAGGCCGCTCTTCGAATGTATGATTTCAGTAACCCACCCAGGAATTCGTGACACCGTATATCACTCGTATGCACCGAGTTACTATCAACATCCTGTGCCTTGTCACCCATCTGGTGACCGAGTTGTTCCGGGATGCAATTCCCAATACCCTGATGTGGCCTGTGTTCTTCAGCATGGTGTCAAAACCTTCTGAATAACACCGGTCGTTGTCATGGAGAAAGAACCGAGGCTCAATGCCGTATTCATCGCATTCCCACAGCACATGACGGGCTTGCTGTTTGAGCCATTCGGCCGGTTGATTAGAAGGCGTTTCTATGGGCATCAATATCCTCCAAACACAACTTGAATATCAAAGGCTCAGAGAGTAACATAAACGATTGATTTAGCAAAGGTTAATTCAGCTTTCCAATCCGCATATGAATAAATGTACCCTACGGGGGCATTTCGGAGTGCTTAGTGCGCACACACTGTGCCTGATTGGCTGGTGGGACGGGTCCGAGATCCTCATCTCTCGTTGAGTTTTGCGGACTTCTTTTTGGTGGTATCTTTGTTTTTAATACTATTCAGATGGATTGGATGGTTCAGTTCGGCCTCAAAAAAGTTCGAGTATCACCGGGCCAATGAGCCCTGAGGCGGTTGGCCCAAGATTATGAGCTTGGTTCGTCACTGTATAGTGCGGCGCAATCGTATTGGCGACCCTTACCTCGATTCTGTTTTCTCCTTCTGTTACAAACCTGGTCAGGTCGAACTTGAATGGCCGGGCGAGCCTGATGCCAACCGACCGGCCATCTACAAGCACTTCTGCAGCCACAAGAACCTGACCCAGGTCGAGCACGATCTGTCGGTTTAACTCGTCAGCCGTAAATTCAACTTTTTGACTGTATACACCAATCCCGGAATAAGTTGGCAACCCAAATTTCGTCCATTCTCCAGCCTGAATAGTGCCCCCTTCAATCGCCAAACCTACAGGCAGCATAAAGGCTGCTCCACCATATGCACCCGGCTCCATCTCAAGTCGAATCGCCACCGTCGAGACGCCTGATGGAGCTTTCGGTACGCAAGCCGTCCCATCCTGGACCTCGGCAGGCACACCGTCGACCCACACCCGTGCTCCTGCTCTTGTATTGAGCGACAACTGCCGTAGTCCAGGAGGTGCCGTAAATCGATACCAACCGACTCGCTTCGTAGCTTGCGGCTTTATGTCATATACAATGTCCGAGACTTCGTTAAAGCACTCAAGGTAGGGTGACGGCAGATCAATTGCCAACTTGCGGCGAGGCTCTGTCACCATTCCTACATTTTCGACCGGCACTGATCCCCACGGAGCCATGCCCATCCGGCCCAGCACTTTCACTTCCTGCCAGCGAGAGCCATCAAAATCGACTTGCTCCCAGCCCTCCTGTTCGAGTTCATATCCTTTCCAAGAACCGTCTGTAACCAGTTCAAACTCTGTGCCGTCACTTTGGCGAGCCTTCATAGCCAGCGCAAAGCCCCGCTCAGCGCCTAAGTCTTGTACCCAGGCTGCAATCACATTTTCACCCGCGCGCAAGAGATTTGTGATGTTGATCGACTCAGGGTGTTGCCACCTCGCCCAGGGCCCGATTTCTTCCTCGACCTTAACTCCATTGACAAATAGCCGATAGCCATTATCCGCTGTCACAACGATCCTTGCTTCTGTCGGAACACGCTGCAGGTTGAAGGACTTGCGAACGTAAGCAGCGGTTGTGTTGCCTACCCATATCCATGACGTCTCATGCAGGTCAGGCATAACTATCCCCCGTGCCGCATCCTCCATCGACTTTACGGAAGGGGCTTGTCTTTGAACGAAAAGCATCCCCCGTCCCCCGTCGGGCAACTCAAGAAGAACATTATTCAGCCCCTCACGCAGAGGAAGATTCCCCACAGCATTCTCGAACGGCTGTTCCCGTCCATTCACCCAAAGACGGGGCCTGGAGTTTCGCAGTTCCACGCGCAATCCAAGACGCTGCATCTTTGGCGAACGAATCCGGGTAAAAAGCAGCTTTCTGCCTTTAGGCAGGTTTATAAAGTTTTGGTCGATAGCCCCATCCGGATAGCCGCTGTGCCCGCCCCACGGGGCCGGTTTGGCAAGCCCTATCTTTTTTGAAAATTCTACTGTTTGCCATGAGAGAGTTTTACTACCGACTGTAACCTTACGGCCTGCGTCGATGCTTTCCTGGCTTCGAAGAGCACTCTTCACAAGTTCTGTGCCCTCTGGAAGCGGCCCAAGAAACAGCCAGTAAGGACCAATACTGTAGCGACAGACTTGCCAGTCCTTGTCGTTGTGTTCCGGCTTATGCCACCCAAGTTGTTCTCCATGTCCTGATTTCTCTTCAGCATAGCGAAATGATCGAACCTCGGGGCCAATGAATTCGTCCGATGGGGGCCAGCGAAACTCGCCCCAACGATTGTTGCGTGTCGGAATAACAGAAAAAATCCAGTCGCTTGGTAGTGATTTGCGGACAGGCTTGGCTCGCTTTAGAGAATTTTGCTTGGAGCGACTATCACCAGGTCGAAACACGATTAGATAAGCGACGTTTCCCTCCAGTCGCTGCTCGATTAGTACAGAACCGTTATCCTTATTGAACCGGTCAACCGGCCGAACCTCACCGGTGAAGCCATCCCACAACTCAGGTACCCCATCAACTCGACAGCGGGCCTTGAGGTCAACAGGCTCATCTTCGGTGTTCTGCACCAGATATACGTGCATGTCTCCAATGCGCCGATGATTGACGAAGACGCTTCCATTCGTTGGAACGAAATCCCGCTCAATGTGATTTGAGATTAGCTCTGGGAGTTCATTAAAGTTGGCTGGAACGAATGCGGCGAATCCCCCGCCGGGAAAGGTCTTGGTGACTGTCTGTTGCCCCGCCTTATCAGCCGATGAGACACCAAGAATGTGTTTGAACAACTCGGTCAGCTTTGGGTCACTCCGTCCACCTTCAGATGTTGCTGATGGAAGTCGGTCGAAGAAAATCACCGTGCCACCACTCTCGGCTAATTGCCGGGCTTTTTCCAGGACTGTCCGTCTTATTGTACTCTCAGGTCCGAAGACCAGTGCACGATAGTCGTTACCCCCCATATGTAGCGTGCCGTTGTTGACTGAGCCAGCCAAAATCGAATCATCGTCCGCAATATCATTGTCAATCGCGGCGTTGTAGAGAGTCCGGGACAGCTTCATAAACAGGTTATAATCGGGACTTTTGGTTCCCGGCGGCTCACCCGCCAGCAGGCTAACCACAGGGTAATGGACCGCCACATCCACCACATGCGTACCCTGAGACATAAGATAACTCATCCGAGCGACCCAGTCCGAGAGAGTTTTGTAGTAACACCAATAGGGTTGACGCCAGTGTGGATCCGGTGCGGCGTGCTCCCAGGTGCTGGATCGCGTAGAATAATAGAGACCGTGTTCGTCATAGAGATTGGCCCCAAACGCATAGTTGGCCGAAAGCCAGACAAGTGTCTGCTCGGTAGTCCGCCCCCAACCACTCGAATGAAACGCTTCGGACCAGACGCGCGGCCGCCCATACAACCGTGCAATTGAAGAGGCGATCTTAGTGTCATAGTAATTTCGCTCTGTCAACGGCCTCTGGCCAGCATCGTCATAGCCAGGTGCCGAGAACCATCTTTGGGTTCTAAAATAGTCGATGTACCCTTGACTGGCACGATGTATGTTCTTGCGTCCCCAGTTGTCATAGCTGGTCAGCAGCCCGCGCTCGTTTGTCCAGTCATAGATTCGCTTCCAGTAATCTCGCTCATCCACAGCCAGGTACGAATCGAAGAAATCGGTTCGATACTTTGGTGTTAGAGGTCCAACATCGAAATGCAACGCCGGTATCGCTCGACCGATATCATATCCAAAACGCTGGTGAAAAGTCTCGGCCAGTTTCTCGGTATAAATGTCTCGAGGCGTCGGCGGGTGCTCATCTTGAAAGATCCCTTTGAAGCTCTTGCCCATCGCCTCTTTACCAAGGCGGCGTTCGAACTGACCGTACAACATATCGATAAAAGTGTCCGCCGCCGCGTCGCTGAGTTGAAAGGATAGATACGGAACCGCAACTGATACAGCTACTCGCCAGTTACCTGAAGACGGTACCCATTCGAGCATGCCATTCTCGACTACATCACGAAGGTCAATGCTACCCCCGTCTAATGCCAAGCCGTTCTTAGTTGGGTATGCCCGTGCCCCAATTAATCTTCCAGCAGGAAGTCTCAGACGGATTGGTTTGTCTGGATCACCTTCGGCGCTTTGAAACAGAACCTTAGCCGTACGAGTGTCCTGAGCTTTTGCTGCTGCCTTCTCAAGCCATCCGTAGTGGCCGTATCCCACCTGGTCGTAAGCCCAAAGTGTCATACCCAGCCGTTGGCACTCCTTGTGGACGAAGGCAAACATGTCCCACCACTCGGTGGTGAACGATTGTGGGTCGCACCGCCCCGGTGAGCGCTGGATAGGGCAAACTGATTTTACTCCTTGTGCAGCAAGGGTCTCAAGCTGCCAGGTGACCCGCTCCTTCTCCATTCGATCCCCTTCCCACCACCACAACGGAACCTCACCCCAACTGGCATGGTCAGGGGATACAAATCCACCGTGCAACTCGTGGTACGTGGGAACACGGTCACCCGCAGCAGGCGCTACTGAACTGTGAATCAACAGAAGAAAGATGCACACTTTACAGAAAATGCTGTTCATTTCCTTTGTCCCTCGATAAAAAATCCATACTTACTGATTGCGAGCCAAACATTACCCATGCTCATCACTCTACCTTGCTCGGAGCAAAACACCCCAGAGCAAGAGCGCTTGTAGGAAGAATAGTGAATCTGGCCGATTAGTGCAAGGGCTTTCTGCCTCCTGAGAGTTTTCATTAAACGTTCATAGCTCGACTTTTGCTATCTGGAATAATCACGCTGCCTGACTAAGGTAGTCCAGCAGCAAGTTTCTCAATTTATGGTCTGGCCTAATTGACAATGTTCATATCTACAACTGAGTAGTGATTCCGTAGAAAATCGAGGTGCTGATACGTTAGATAACCTTCAAGAGATAAAAAGGCCAAGATGTTTAAAGGGCTGGCAGTTTGAAACACTGCCAGCCCTTGTTCACGAGTGACATCAAGGCAGGGCACCTATGAAGAGCTCAAAGTCAAAACTAAAATCTCTGTTGGCAAGCGCTGATCCAGGCTCTGATCTGCCAAAAGGCACATGTCTATTTCTACAGTGAAAACTTGACCGATGAGCAGATCAGAGGTGCCTTACTTAGACCATGTCACAACATAGAATCTACGGTAAATGATTTACTTGATGAATATGGCCGGGACGCTTCTATTTGTGTTTTGCCTGAAGGACCACAAACAATTCCTTATTTTCACGAGGCCGGCCATTAAATACGATTATGTTGAGTCAATCGATTTTATTCGTTGCGGCATAGTGGTACAACAATCCCCAAGCCTTAGCGGCAATTTTCTTCTTCGAGGCGAGTAAATCTCTAATTCCCTCAACATCCAGTAACAATACCTCGATATCCTCAGTATCCTCCGACCATCTGTCCGATACTTCTCCTTTTGCTTCCACCAGAACCATGTGGCAGGATTCATCTGTTAGTCCGGCAGATGAAAACACAGGCGAACTGATATGATTTATCTTGACAAGATCCAGGCCAGTCTCTTCTTTTAGTTCCCTTGATACTGCTGCCGCAATATCTTCACCGTCATCAATCAAGCCTGTAGGAAAACCATACTCATAATCCCAGATCGGAATCCTGAATTCCTTCGTAACTACGAGTCTTTTACCTTCGTCAGGGTTTATAGTTGGAACTATAACCACTATGTCAGCTTTGGTCGCATCTTCTATCGGATGATTCTTCCTGGAGCACATGAGCCATGATCTCTCTGATTGCGTCTTTCGCTTGAAGCGAACTTCGAAGAGATTGAGCCAGCTACAATTTGTCAGTTTGTTTAGCCTATAGTCGGACATAAATGTTCACCCATAAATTTCTGTTAAAACATCTGTTTTGGCCGAGCACCTTTTTTGCTCGTTCACATCGGGTAACTGTATGATGCGTTCCTTGGGCCTTCCCGCTAATGAACCTATCGATCTACTCCTTAGGACTTGTAAATAAATTATCTTCCATTTTTAGCTGGCTGCGGCTTCGGCTGGCGGCCTCAGCAAAACTCGGACTACCAACCAGTAGGCCTGCGTTTTGCTTCCTTGCCAGCTTTGTCCTCGC
>JADFJC010000150.1 GCA_022566315.1 Planctomycetota bacterium | reverse complement strand
TAAGTCTTGTGCCGCGATCCACTGTCCGGAATCGAGCATGAAGCAGTGTGCATCCACAACGCTGATGCGATTTCCGCTTTCGAGCACTATGTCACGACATTCGAACGTCCCTTCGTGCTCTTCGACTGTTTCAATCTGCTCTAAGCAGTCTGTTGCCAGGTCACAATGAGGCCCACCAACCATCTGTCCCGAGACAACGTTTGATATCTGCACAAGGGCCCCATCCACCCAGACGCCAGTATCACCTGTGAAACAGGCCCTTTCTTTTGGTGGAGGAATATAAGTGAAAGTCCAAACTGGACCGCTCGTCTTACCACTGCTATTGACTTCATCGATACGCCAGTAATACTTGGTGCCCAAATCCAAACTTCCGGGATCAAACTCTGTCTCGGTCTGATTACGTATAAATGGTGGAGGATCGCTAGTTCCGAAGTACACATCATGTGAGATGGTGTTTAAGCCGGCTGTCCAACTCAATTCGACTCTTGTGAAAACGCCGGACAAATGGGCTGGGTTGGGATTGGAAGCCTGACCAGGCAGGGGACACGGTTGTCCGCTCGGTGATAGGCTGGCTTCCGGTGTGCCACCGTAAGCACCTATATCAATTCTGTTGCCATTAGGCACCGGCTCATCTAAGGGAGCAATGTTGGGATTACCACCGTCAACGCAAGGACTGGTAACTTTGTCGAGAACCCATATATCATGCTCCGGCCAATATCGGCCTCGCTCGGAGCGTAGATGATAGTCACCGCTGTCGGGATCAACAAAGAGTGGATCGAATGTGATGTTACCTTCACCTTCGCCTCCTCGTTCGATACAACTGTAACGGGCTTTGCATCCAAACAGATCGCCATCGGTGTTGTTCCAGAAAATAGTGTTGCTGATATAAGGCTCTGAGCCGGCGTAGGCTTTAATACCGTATTTATTATCTACTATCGTCAGGTTGCTGATAGTCGGAGAGCTGCCGGCGATGAAGACACCCATGAAGCTGTCTCTTATGATGAAGTTCTTCAGGATACTGTCGGGGGCTTCGCCATAGTAGAACGAGACTGCAAAATCATCAGGATTCTGAAGTACAGGTACACCAGCGGGACTTTTAACGACACCTTGCACTGTTAGCTTTTTACCCAGAAAATTGATTTCTTCCTGGTACAGCCCCGGATAGACCAGCACTACTTCGCCGTCCCCTGCCATATCAATGCCCTTCTGAATGGTTGCGAAAGCTGCTTCAGGCGTCAGTCCGTCATTGCTATTGTCACCGCTGACCGCATCCACGTAATAGACATTTGCACGAGTCTGACCGTCCTCGATCGGCTCCCAGTATAGGCGGGGATAGCCCAGACCTTCGAGAATCCACCAGATATCCTCGGTCCCATTTACGCTCTCGCCGACAAAATCCCAGCCTGCATCAGTAAACGTACTTTCAATCTGCATCCCGGCCGTTGTCTTACCTGTTCCACCAGCACTTGTCGATTGCTCACTGGTTTGAATATCCCAGAAGGAACCTGTAACTGCACCTCTATTTAATCCCACGAGCCCACCGACTGAGCTAAAACCCGAAACACTGCCCGCCGAATAGCAGTTTGTGATTATGCGGCCCCATGTATTCTCTCCCACCAGGCCGCCAACATTCGTGGCTCCTGTAACGTGGCCTAATGAATAGGAGTTTGTGATTTCGCCAGCATTCCATCCCACGAGGCCGCCGACCCAATCATTCCCTGAAACACTGGCCATGGAATAGCAGTTGGTGATTGTACCGCGATTATATCCCGCGAGGTCGCCGACGGCGCTATCTCCCGAGACGCTGGCGGTGGAATAGCAGTTGGTGATTGTGCCATCCCGATTATATCCCACCAGGCCGCCGACATACCAATTTCCCGAAACGCTGCCGCCCTCGACGTAACAGTTGGAGATGGTTCCATCGTCACTAAGAAAGCCTACCAGCAAACCAACTTGGCGACCTCTTCCCGCATCAACGTTAGCATCAATCAACCCCAAATTTCTGATTGCTCCGCTAACGTACTTAAAAAGTCCATTGGTGTGGTTTAAGTTTGTGATTTTTTTCCCGTTACCGTCAAACACGCCGGTAAAGGGATTAAATATCCCAATTATATTGAACCTTCCCATATAATGGCTCAAGTCAATATCTGCCATCAGCTTAAAGTGCTTGTCCCACAAGTCACGGGGATTAACCCCAATCGCATTCATCTGCTCGGCCGTGTAAATCAGATACGGGTCGTTCGGCTCTCCGCTGCCCCCACCATATTGGGCCTGGGCCGTCAAGCCAGAAAAGTACAGCATCACCAACAATAGAGAAATTGCCCACTGGATTTTTCGTTTTTGTACTGCCGCCATTCTTATATCCTCCTCTACTCATATTTGGGCGTTTGGGTTACCACCTTTTGTACGCAGACAACTTAGCAAGAAATAAAGAGGATGATTTGCAATTGATGTTTTTCTCTAAAAAAGCACTATATCATATCTCAACAAAATTATCAATCTAATTCTCCCGCTTTAGGGAAATAGATACTGAGATTACCGCTCATTCAAGCTCGCCTTTACTCCGCTAATGAGCAACGAGGCACGAGCCACGAAATTGAGCATCTCGTAGCTCTGCGGAGACCCCTTAGGGGGAGAATCTCGTAGCGCAGCGCAGACCCCGCACCAATTGAGCTTAGCTCACGACTAATTGGTGCTGGGCCAATTAACCAATTCTCTAATCCACTCAAGAATCCGTGTGAACTTGTGCCCCTGTGCCTTAGGTAATAGGTATCTGTGAAATCCGCGGTTTAAAATAGGTAAAATATCCACGTTTTTTCAACCAAAAGCGTTGATACCTTCGAGCAAAAATAAAATTTTTCTAAAATTTTTAACTCACTTTCTCAAAACGAGTTACGAGCGACGAGCGACGAGAAACGGTTATATTTTCGTATCAAACGTGCAGGTAGCTCTAATTATAGAGGGAGTGTTTTTTTACCCTCTGGCAAAAAGCAGCCAGTTATTTACGTGCCTATAAGGCACCCAGAAGGCCCAGCCAATTAACCTTGAAGCGAAGCGGAAACCCCTTAGGGGAATGAACCTTGAAGCGAAGCGGAAACCCCTTAGGGGAATGAACCATGAACTATGAACCATTTACAAGCATCGTGAATCTATTTATTTACGTGCCTATAAGGCACCTCTACATCTGTCGAGAACCCTCTACAAATCAACTACTTTTATGCAAAACAAACCCAATCTTGTCCGCCGTAGGCGGATTGCAAATGAACGTAAACATCTATAATACAACGGATTATGAAAATAAATGGCAGCGGAGAGTCCGAAAAAACAAACCCAATTCAAACCCAATCAAACCCAATCTCCAAAAAGCCAAAATGAATGTAAACTCAATTATAACAAAGGATTACAGAAAAAAAGATGATTTCGCAGTCCGAAAAAACAAACCCAATTCAAACCCAATTTCCGTAAAGCCCAAAATGAGCGCAAACTTATATGTTATAAAGGAATATGAAAGAAATGACATTTTCGCAGTCCCGGAAAACAAAGCCAATTCAAACCCAATCTCGAAACAAACTCCAGGGGGAAGTCCCGTGATAATTTGCTTGATTTGGGCGTCTCAATTTGATATAATACTCATAATGAAAATGTACAGCTTTGAGGGAGGTATAGATGAATCCATGGCTTGAAACCGCAGGTGTTGTTCTGGTAGCTGTGTTGGGTGTTTTTCTTGGCAGAGTCTTTTCAGGTCTTCGAAAACCCTATTGGCTGTTAGGCTATTTTCTGCCCCTTGCGCTAATCACGATACTGATCCTGGTCAGGTGCAATAATGTGCTGCGCTTTGTCCAGCCGTTCTGCTGGCTTGCAGCCGGGCGGGTCAAGTTCGTCATTTTATCTTTGGCCGTTACAATGGGTCTGACTGTTCCGCTCTCACGTCTGCCTCGCAAATGCGAGAAACTGCTGGTTTGCGTCCTGATGGTTGTGGTTGTAACCTGGTTCTCGGTTTTGCCTTTTCTTGTTCCGGCTTTGATTAAGGACCATCTGTCGAATATTAAAACAAGGCTTGATTCCAACGGTGTCTGCTTTCAGACTACAGATTACACCTGTGGCCCTGCCGCGGCGGTAACAGCTCTTGGTAAATTAGGTCTGTCCGCCCACGAGGGAGAAATAGCTGTACTTTCTCATACCAGTCCGGTCGCAGGGACACTCCCAACTTGTCTTAGCTCAGCCCTTCAGAGACGCTACGGTCCCGTCGGCCTAAAATGTCAGTACCGTCGATTTGATTCAATCGAGCAGCTCAGGGATGCTGGTCTTACGTTAGCTATGGTAAGGGATGCGTTTCTTCTGGACCATTGCCTGGCTGTCCTGGAAGTCTCGGACCACACAATCACTGTGGCCGACCCCGTTGCCGGTACCAAGTTGATGTCCCATGAGCAGTTCGAGAAAATCTGGCGATTTTCCGGAATTGTCTTAGAGCGGGACTATACTCAGAGCATCTAATAAACCCACCCAATTTTGGATTTCTTCACAAGCTGTGACATACAGTTGTCACAGTACGGATATAAATATAACTAAATCGTATTAGGATAACAGATATTATCTACAGATATGGTGAACATCGCCGGCGCGATAATAAAGTTATAAGGCCCCCGGCTGAGTTGACTCTTGCGGGGTAGCTCGGCCGGGCTGTTTTTTTATCCGAACTGAATCAATTGTCCGTTATTCTAAGCGTTTTCTGTAAAGCCGGGTTTGCAAAGCGTTTTTCCAGGCGGTCCAGTTTGAATCGCCCGGCTCCTTGTCAATCGCGGCAGTTACCTGGCTTATCTTGGCGTCCAGGTCGTCGATATAATAGACCATAAAGGCCTCAGCCGTCGCCGGCAGCTTTGGTGAGCCGAATTCGTATTGGCCGTGGTGCGAGAGGATAATATGCCCGAGAGCATCCATGACCGTTTGCTCGATTTGCGTGTCCTTAGCCCTCAGCGCATCAGCCTTTTGATTTATCATAAGAAGGCTCTTGACAACATGGCCGATTAACTGGCCCGAATCGGTGTATGAAAAAGCCATATCGTACGAAAGCTCTTCGGTCTTGCCGATATCGTGAAGAAAAATCCCTGCCAAAACCAAGTCAGCCTGCACCTCCGGATACAACGGTAATATCGCAACGGCTACTCGCAGCATATTGTAGGTGTGTTCCAGCAGTCCGCCGATATAACTATGATGCATTTTTATTGCAGCCGGCGCATTGCGGAACTTTTCCATCAGCTCGGCGTCAGCCATGAATTCACCGACCATCGCCTTCAACTGTGGATTTTTTATTCGGCCTACTATCTTTGTTACCTCCTCGAACATCTGCTTTGTGTCTTTGTCTGTTCGCGCAAGAAAGTCGTCTATGCTGACAGTGCTTGCATCGACGACGCTTACGTTATTTATGATGATTTGCAGGTTGTTCTGGTAAAGCTCGCTTCGGCCCTGTATATGGACAAAGCCTGGTTTCGGCAGTGCCTTATAAATCGTTTCGGTCGCCTGCCACATTCGCCCGTTCAATTGTCCGCTGTTGTCCGAAAGGAACATTGCTATGTATAAATCGCCTCGCGCTGTGCTCCGCAAAATCGGGTCTCTCACGATATAAACATTGTCGATTGTCTCTCCCGGTTCGATCTGGTTGATGAATTTATGTGCCATTGGAAACTCCGTATTTGATATTTCTGTTCGATATTAGTGCCCCAATCATATTGTCTGGCCGGCCTTTATGCAAGCTCCGTTATAAATTCTGTAATGGATAATATGATACGACCCCCGCTGCTTCGCACCAATTGTCCTGTGGAAAAAGAGCGTCATCTGCGTTCGATATGAATGGCTCTCGCTAAAGCTCAATTGGTGCGGGGCAAAACGGCGGGGGGGCAGTTAGTTTTGTTTTTCTGTTGATAGTGCCGAGCGCAGACTATATCATTTCTTATGAGCTTTTTGCTAACGACAGCAGATGAAAAAATCATAGTATGCTAAATTAAGCGTGCTATATAAACAGGAGGTGTCTATGATTTATCAGGAACATTATAGCAGGGTGAGCAGGGGCATAAGAAAAAAGTGCACAAGACAAATTCTGTTTTTTGCCTTTATAGCTTGTGCTTTTGTTTGCAGAATGTCAGTAGCGGAGGACTTTGTTCCCTTCGTAATTCCTGCGAAACCAAACGCCGACTCGCTGATTGCGGTTACTTCTTTTGAGCCTATCAAGACCGACAGCAGCCGCCTGCTGGCAGAGGACGGGCATTTCTATCGCAGAGGAAAACGCGTTCGACTTTGGGGTGTCAATCTATCGTTTGGGGCAAACTTACCCAGGCATGAGGATGCCCCGTATGTTGCTGCTCGCCTGGCTGCGGCCGGCGTCAACGCTGTCCGATGTCACCATATGGATTCCGCCCGGTGGCCCCGTGGACTGTGGAACGCTAAGGACGGCAAAACCATCGCTCCGGAAGCTCTCGATAGACTCGATTATTTTATCGACCAATTAGCCCGCTATGGGATTTGCGTCAATATCAACCTGCACGTTGGCCGGGCGCACAGCCAATATTTAGGCCTGCCCAAGGTCAACCGTAACTACGATAAAATCTCTAATATCTTTACGCCAGCGCTAATTGACGCTCAGAAAAAGTATGCCCGCCAACTGTTGACACATTTCAATCCGTATCGCAAGGTCCGTTACGCCGATGACCCGGCTGTGGCGATAGTCGAAATCACAAATGAAAACAGCTTCTTTATGTGGGGCAGCGAGGCCACGCTGCGGACACTTCCGTCATACTATGCAGATATTCTGCAAAAAAAATTCAATGCCTGGCTTGAAAAACGCTATGGCTCAGATAAAAAACTGCGCAAGGCCTGGGCAGAGGGGGCTGAACAGCTCGGGAAAAATCTCCTGACCAACGGTAACTTCCAAACGACCGTGCCGGGCAAAAGTATCCCGAAGGATTGGCACTTAGAGCAGCATTTGGGCTGCAAAGCTTCAGTGTCGGCGCCGCGCTACCAGTCCCGGGACGCGCTGTGTATTGAGATTGATAAGGCCGATGGCACCGAATGGCACCTTCAATTAAAACAGCAGGGTCTTTCTGTCAGGGAAGGACAGTACTACACAGTTGTGTTTGAGGCCGCTGCCGATGAGCCGAGGAAGATAAGCTGCGGTGTCAGTCAGGCCCACAATCCCTGGGGTAATCTTGGCCTGTCACGAGGAGTGGAATTAAGTCAAAAGTGGCAAACGTTTCGATTCGGCTTTGTTGCCAAGGCCGATGATGACAATGCCCGTTTGAGCTTTAGCTTCGGCGGCAGCGAGGTCCCGTTTTACCTTGCCAATGTTGAGTTTCGTTCCGGTGGTCGGGTAAGTCTGCAGAAGGGCGAATCCATCCGGGCCGGCAGTGTTGCTGTTTTCGCTGACAATGAAAGCCCCACTCGCACCATAGACCGGATGCAATTCTTAGCGGAAACGGAAAAGGCTTACTTCGACGAGATGCGAAACTTCATCAAAAAAGACCTGGGCTGCAAAGCGCTTGTAGCCGGAACAATTGTTTTTGGGCCGCTCGGATTGTATGCCCAGAGCGATATGGATTTTATCGACGCCCATGCTTACTGGCAGCATCCGAGATTTCCCGGAAGGCCTTGGGACAGCAATAATTGGGTCGTTGAACAAAAACCGATGACCGATTACCCCGCCGAGGCGACGCTGTTTCAATTGGCCGCCAAACGTCTCCTTGGCAAACCTTTCACAGTCAGCGAATACAACCATCCTGCCCCACTCGACTCCCAGGCCGAGTGT
>JADFJC010000149.1 GCA_022566315.1 Planctomycetota bacterium | reverse complement strand
CTGGCGCCTATAATTGAGCAAAGCCGTAACCAGCGAATCATACTTGAAGACTCTTTGAAACATGTCAGGAAGCAAGCAGTCACTGCAAAAAACGCTGAAAATGGAAAGGACTATGCCAAACAAATAGATGAAATCATAAAAAAATTGAATGAGTTGGAGGTTCTCACAAGTCCTCAGTATATCGGCGACGATGCGACACCTGAAAGTGTAGCTTTGCTGCTAAGCGACAATGATGGACGGTTCGCGTTATTGAGCGCCGAAGGTGATGTGTTCGACTTTATGGCCGGTCGTTATAGTAACGGAACTCCGAATCTTGGAGTCTATCTAAAGGGACACGCTGGTGATGATATTAGGGTAAATCGAGCTAACCCGGAATTCACGCCGAGATATATTCATAAACCCGCTCTTAGTATTGGCGTTACTGTTCAGCCTGATGTACTACGGGGACTTACACTTAAAAGAGGCTTTCGTGGACGTGGACTGCTGGGCCGATTTCTTTATTCGTTACCTAAATCCGGACTGGGCCAAAGAAAAATCAATCCCCGTCCGGTTGTTCCCAAAATAGCAACTGCATATCAAAACAAAATTCTTGATGCTCTTAGACTTGAACCTAATGTTAATACCGATGGTAAGCCGTGTCCCCATACAGTAACTGTTGGCGGTGATGCTTTGAAACAGCTTGACACATTTGCAATGTTGGTCGAGAAACAACTTGGCCCTGGTGGTGATTTTGCGTCAATGGGCGACTGGGCAGGTAAGCTGGTTGGCGCTGTTTGTCGTATTGCCGGTATTTTTCATGGTCTGATTTATGCGGTTTCGGGTAATCCAGCAAAGACTCAGATAGATGCTGAAACCATGCTGGGAGCAATTGCAATCGGTGAATACTTGATACCACACGCAAAGGCTGCCTTTTTTGAAATGGGAACAGATCCGGCAATTGATATTGCCAGGAAAATACTTGGCTGGGTATTTTCTAAACAAATACAAGAGTTTACCAAACGTGATGTATTCAACTCCCTTCGTGGCCGTATTCAAAAAGTGGTTGAATTGGACAATCCTTTAGAGATACTCACCAATCACGGCTATATCAGAGATATTTCGCGTGAGCACAAGTGGCCAGGGCGAAAGCCGAGTCAGAAATATAAAATAAATCCGTTGTGGCTCGCGCAGAATACGCAGAATGCGCAAAATTACCGTGCTGATTTGAATTCTGCGCATTCTGCGCAATTTGCGCAGGGGGTAGAGATATGATTTTTGCACTTGAACGTTTGAGACTTTTGCGGGCTGGAAAGAGTTTAGACCCTCCGACTTTGACTGATATTGATGATTTGCCTATGGACTGGCGGATCGACTTTGAGGAACGGGCTGCTATTCTCGAGTACGATGGTGGATTGAGCCGGGATGAGGCTGAGGCGAATGCTTTGATCGAGATTAGGCACAGGATGGAAGGGACAGCATGATGAACGAGCAGAGCAATTTAACAGCATCATCAGCGTTGCCAGATGGCGATAGCCGCTTTGTGCCTCGTCCTGAATTAATGACCGAGCAGGAGCTAATACGTTTTCTGCGGATTCCCGAAATAAGCGGTTCTCAAAACTATCATAACGTTATTGCTAATTTGAAGCGTATGCATGACTTGCCAAGGATACACTTGTGCGGCAAAACACTTTATCCGACACGAGAGATTATGAAATGGATTACAGAAAAAAGTACCACCGGCAAATAGTGCTTTACGATTCCGGCGTTATGGTTATAATTCTGCTTGGACCAACCCAAGCCTTTCGCCAGCGTCGGAAAGGAGGTTAATTATGGCGAAAAAGCTGGTAAGGCTTAGGACGAGGCCGTCGCGAGACGGCAGCTCTTTCACATATCTTATAGATTACGTCGAAGAAAACGGCAAGAGGCGACAGATTTCACTCGGTCATGCTGACAGGAAGAAGGCCGAGAGGCAACGAGCCCAAAAAGAACGGGAACTGCGGATGGGAATAGTTGAGCCTGAATCGATGAGGCTCCGCGATTTCCTTGAGGACAGCTTATCCAGAACGGGCAGCCAAATCCGGGAAAGCACCCATGATGAATGTCGATATGCTATGAATCACTTTATTGAAGTGGTTGGTAACATCGACTACCAGCGAATAACACTGACGCACGGAGAACTGTTCCGCCAGAAGTGTCTGGACAAAGGAAATAGCCCCGCAACGGTAACAAAGAAGCTCCGCCACCTCAAGAGGATCTTTCAGCTGGCAGTAAACCGAAAACAGCTTGATGAAAATCCACTGCAGCATATTGCTATGCTGAAAACGACTAAGAAGAAGGTAGAGAAATACACCGCAGACGAATGTGGCCGCATAATCAAAGCTGCCAGAGACAGTCAGACAGATTTGAAGTGGGATATGCTGATTATCACGGCTTTATGTACCGGCATGAGACGAAGTGAACTGCTCAACTGTACCTGGTCGGATATTGACTTTGAGGGCATGACTATGGAGGTTTCACCAAAGAAGAATACCGACTACACATGGGAATGGCTTATCAAAGATACTGACCAAAGGACGTTGCCACTGACAAAGGATGTCGTCCAGATGCTTGTCGACCATCAGGGCCGGCAGCCAGAAGGCTATCCATACGTTTTTGTGCCAGCGGCCAGATATGATCATATCCAGCAGTTAAGGAAACAAGGCAAATGGTCACTCAGAGATGCCAGACTGAAAGTGGTAAATAATTTTTCACGGAAGTTTGGTAAAATCCTTGAAATGGCGGGTGTTAGGAAGCGTAAATTCCACTGTTTCAGGAATACTGCTCTGACAAATTGGTTTGCCAACGGCATGAGCGAACATGATGTGATGACCCTTGCAGGACACTCAAGTTTTAGTACTACGCATGGATTCTATCTTGCTGTAGCGGATGATTTAGTTGACCGTGCAAGGAAGGCTGCTGAGGTTTCTTTGAATCCAGATTTGTTGCGCGCTTGTTGCGCGCCCCATTTTTCGCCCACCACAAAAAAAGCCGACAGCCATAACGACTTGTCGGCTAATAAGTTATAGAATGGGCAGGAGTGGATTTGAACCACCGACACACGGATTTTCAGTCCGTTGCTCTACCAACTGAGCTACCTGCCCGTAGGTTATTTGATATTAACAGGTTCACATTTATCTTGTCAAGTCCTTTGGCGGCAAAAACAGCCAAAATACTGTTCAACAATTCACCTGTCCATACCGAAAATTCGGCCCTTCTCGTCGTACTGCGCTCGTCGCAGCAGGCTTTATTAGCGATATGCTGCTTTCTATTCTTAACGATTTAGTTTATCATAATTCTGTTTACTCTCAAGGCCATTTATAATTCCGGCAGCAGGAAAGGAAACAGAATATGGAAAAGCTTGGTGCAGGGATAATTGGGTGCGGTTACGTTGCAGAAGAATACGTAAAGGCATTTCAAAAAGACAAACGCTCCGAGGTGCGGGCGCTGGTCAGCCGAAATCCCGCAAACGCAGAAAGGTACCGCGACCGCTACGACTTAAAGTGCACTATCGAAACCGACGCCTCTAAAATGCTTCAACAGGACAACGTGGACATCGTTGTGGTATGCACGCCGCATAATGTACACACGGAGTACGTGGTTGCTGCTGCAGAGGCCCACAAGCATATTATCATCGAAAAACCAGTAGCATTGACTCCGGAAGACGTGTACAAACAATGCGAAGCGGTCAGAAAAAACAAGGTCAAAACAATAGTAAGTTTCGTACTGCACTGGAATCCCTTGTTGATGACTATTGACCGCCTAATCGCCCAAGGTGTATTCGGAGACATCTTTATGGTTGAGGTCGATTATCTGCACCGGATATGGATGACTCCTGAAGAGAAATGGTATGCTTCCCGAGAGCAAAGTGGAACGGCAATCTTGACCGCAGGCTGTCATGCGATAGATGCGCTCCGTTGGTTTGCCCGGAGCGAAGTCGAGCAAGTTTGCGCTTATCAGGTGAAAACCGAAAACCCCATAGAATACCCGGGTACAATTTCAGTCAACGTTAAATTTAAAGACGGCAAGATTGGACGCAGTACAACGACCTTCGACGCACAGATGCCTTATAGGTTCAACATTGGAATATATGGGACCGAGGGCACGCTCCGTAATGATGAACTTTTTGCCCCGAAGCTTTTTCCCGGACAGAACAACTTTTTGAAAATTCCCTGCATCCTGCCGGACAGTGCCGACGTCACCCATCATCCCTTTGAGGGTGAAGTTTCACACCTTCTGGATTGCATAATTGACGACATACGACCGTTCCCTGACCTGGACGATGCGGCCCATACTCAGGCAGTGTGCTTTGCGGCTGACCTCTCGGCGCAGTCAGGCAAGCCGGTGATAGTTAGTAACCTGGTAGATAAATCGTGAAATGTGTTGTCCGTATAGAAGCACCAGGCATACATTTTGGAGAAATGACCTATGACTAAAGAAAGCAGCCGCAGGCAATTTCTAAAAACCAGTACCACAGTTGGCCTTGGTGCCGCACTTGGTGGCATACGGCTGACTGCTTCTGCTTCACAGCCGCAATCGGGCGCAACCAATGAGATTAATCTGCCCCCTATTGAGAAGGTCCGCATCGGGATAATTGGTATGGGCGGACGCGGCAATGCCCTGCTGAGCAACTTCTTAAATATGAAAGATGACGTTGAAATCCGCGCGGTGTGCGACATCTATCCCAAACGAGCTGAAGCTGCCCAGAAGCGAGTTGTCCGGGCAAACTTTGCCGAGCCCGATATTTACTGCGGTGATGAAGACGTTTGGAAGAAGCTGGTTGATCGTGACGATATAGACGCCGTCATCATCACCACATATTGGGAATGGCATACGCCAATGGCCGTCCATGCTATGAAGGCCGGCAAGTATGCAGGGGTCGAGGTCCCTGCGGCCTATACCCTCGAAGAATGCTGGGAATTGGTCAATACGTCTGAGCAGACGGGTGTCCCCTGTATGATGCTGGAAAACTGGAGTTTCAGAAGTGACAACTTGGCCGTACTGAACATGATTCGTAAGGGCTTATTTGGCGAAATCGTGCATTGTCACTGTGCCCACTCCCACGACTGCATCGACCACTTCTTCTTCGATAGCAGGACCGGCATGGATCGCTGGCCGGCCAAGTATCTCGTAAAACACAACCGCGACCAATATCCCACTCACCAGTTGGGACCCGTAATTAGCTGGATGGACATAAACTGCGGTGACTCCTTTGACTACGTTACCTCTACCTCGACGGACGCGGTCGGCATCAACGAGTATTTCGCCGATAAATTCGGACCCGACCATCCGAACGCTAAGCGCAAATTCGCACAGGGTGACATTGTAACAACGGTCGTTCGGACCAAAAAAGGAAAATCCATAGTCATCAATTACGATATGCAGCTACCCAGGCCATACGATAATCGCTGGCTTATTCAGGGCACTCGCGGCCTCTACAACGAACAAAGAAATGCTGTTTACATTGAGGGCCAGAGCCCAAAATATCACGAGTGGGATCCTTTTGAACCTTATCATGAGAAATATCGACACGCCTGGACCAAGGAACCTACTCTCGGTGGTCATGGCGGTACTGACATACGCGAGTTGAAGCTCTTCGTCCAGGCCGTTAAGAATAGAACGCAAACGCCTATTGATGTCTATGACTCTGTCATTATGTGTGTGCACGGACCGCTTTCCGAGCTTTCGATTGCCAAAGGCGGTATTCCGGTCAAGGTCCCCGACTTTACTCGAGGAAAGTGGAAGACCAGAAAGCCACGCTTTGCTATTTGATACGAGGAAGCAGAGATGATTACAATCTCAGGTACGCTCTCAAAAGCGTGGATGGCTAAAGCTTTGGATGTAAAGTTTGACCGCGATTACTACTTTGACCCGGATAAACGCTACGCCGTTGATTCTCTGTGCAATGAATATGCGTCGGAACACTTCGGCGGTATGCGGCTTTTCTATTCAGAGTCCAATCTGGGACAGCTCGATTATTGGGACAAAAACCAGATTCAGATTGGCGGTATCCAGCCGAATATGATTCTTGGGATGTTGCTGGGTGCTGATTTCATCCCTCAGGACGATAAAGACGCCGACATCACGCCTCAATGCCTTGCGGGAAAGGACCCCACCAACTTTCCTGCACCAGAGAGTTTTCTTGAACACCAGTTGGTTATGCTTTTTGACGAACAGATTCACAAAGTGCAAGACGATTCCCATAGGCATCTCCATCCTATACCGCCCTTTTTCTGGGACACATCCGGCCGGGCCGCAATACACGGAGCTATGACCTCGGCCCAGAAGCTGATGGGTGAGACTATCTTTGTAGATATGATGACTAAACCACAGCCTGCCTCCGAAATCATGCACTGGATCGCAGAGGCCTTCGTTGTACTGTGTCGGCACTTTTCGGAAATGGCCCGTTTACCCATAACCGAGGTGCACGTAGGCGAGTGCGCATCCTGCATGGTCAGCCCGGAGTTGATTGAACAATTTGTAGTACCGGTGACGTCAAAGATTGGTAAGGAACTTGGTCCTGTTCGTTTACATTCGTGCGGCCCCAGCACTAATCATCTGGAGGCATTTTCCAAAATCACAAATCTCCATTCTCTCGACCTCGGCGGCGATACATCTATCAGAAAGGCAAGGGAAGTATTTGGAAAAGAAATGCTGATAAGCGTCTCTCCATTGCCGAATGATATGTCCGCAGAAAGTACAGACCCGATATTGCGATGGGCCAAACAGATTTTCGAAGAAAACAACGGTGGTAACCTCGAATACATATATCACCTCGAACCCGGTTACAATATCAATACTATTTACGCTTTAACCGACTTTGTTATGAAGGGATAGAAAATGGCTGAAAAGAAATTCTGGTTTATAAGCGCAGCGATATTGGCAGCGTCGCTTTTTACCACTGGCGCACGCGCCGAATCAAAACTTGAGTTTCCGGGCACTGCACCGGGTGATGCTCGAAGTATAATGCTCGATGAAGAACTCATTTTACAAAACAAGCTGATATGGTGCATCTGGAGTATGCCTGAAGGAGGAGGACTCAAACCCCTTTACGTCAGGAATAAACTCACCAAAAGAACGATACGAATGCAGGACACTCAATGCTTTCAAATCATTTTGGAAGGTGGGCAGGTTATAAAAGCATCTGAATTGAAAATCGTTGGCATGCCCAAATTAGAGAGATTGGAACCAAACAGCGAGTCGTGCCGACTGGCGGAACGGTTTGGCGGCAGGCAAATCTCTGTTACGCTGGCCTCTTCAAACAATAACCTCGAAGTTGAATGGCGCGCGATTTTACGCAATGGCTCTAATTATGTGCGACAAGAGCTTACCCTGACCGCGACAAGCAAACCAATTAAGATTGAAGAAATAGTGCTGCTGGAGTTGGATGAACCGAACGCCAAGGTAATGGGTACTGTGGATGGCTCGCCTGTGGTGGTGGGCAACATGTTTTTTGCTTACGAGCACCCCCTATCCAAAAGTCAGAAATCAGAAGTCAGAAATCAGAGTCTGTCCTCTGTCGTCTGTCCTCTGACTTCTGGTATCTCTTTCCGGTGCAGTCTGCCCTACATGATTTTGCTCAAGCCGGGTGAGCCAATTGTGCACAGTTCGGTAATAGGCGTTGTTCCACAGGGCCAATTGCGCAGAGGTTTTCTGTATTACGTTGAGCGTGAGCGGGCGCACCCATACAGGCCGTTTCTACACTACAATAGCTGGTATGACATCGGCTACGGCGCGGAGAAAATACTGGAGCACGAATTTCTGGATATTATTGAACTGTTCGGAAACGAGTTAACAGAG
>JADFJC010000036.1 GCA_022566315.1 Planctomycetota bacterium | reverse complement strand
AGCTTCAAATGATTTCGAACCAATTAATATTGTGGAGTTTGGAATTGCCAAAAAGGAAAAGGGAGTAGCACCCGGTCTTCCATACAGTAAAATCTGGTGTGTTCTTGATGTGGAAGTACCACCACATAGAACGCTTGGAGAAGCGTGGGATAAAGCAGCAAATGTAAACGATTTAGAACTTATTTTAACTAATCCTTCTTTTGAATACTGGTTTCTTTTACATTTCGAGAAAATCATTACGCCATTTGAAAACGGCGCAGATATTCAAAACAAATTAAAACAATTTCATCCAACATATAAAAAAACGCGCATTGGCTTCGACGTTCTCTTTCCACGTAGAAAGACTGCAATCAAATATTCCAAGGAGGTGTTGAAAGAGCAACATAATGATGCTGAAGACCTAAGTGACTGTAATCCATCAACGCACGTTCATAAGATAGTTGAGTATCTACAGAATATGTCTTAACAGTAGAAAGCATACTTAGCTCATATATCACTCAGGAAAATTAGCACTGCTTAGCACTTTGAACTGATTGTGATATTGGTTCCCCTATCGCATGAACAAGAATGAGCTTCTCAGGATTGACAAGAATTCTGCAATGAATTGAGCGGCTAAATATTTTTTAGAAACGATACATTCTCTACAACGGTGCGGTGCCGCGTTTGAAATGATTATTGGTGATCGATTAGTTTGAATCCCCTAAAGACCCATTCGACTACCCCTTCGGCTCTCCCCTTCGGCTAAATCAGGACGTCATCCGTAAGTCCGGCATGGTTCTATTCTATTAATAATTGGTGCGATTCATCGCACCCTACCTATTGATTGGCTGCCACGCATCGTAATGTTTAGATTAGCATACGTGAGTCTGATTGTCGATAAGAATAATGGTGGGGCGAGCCTTCCCTTCGATTACACTCAGGGTAAACTCACTGCGCACAGGGCAGGCCCCACCCTACAAAGCTGGATTCCCGCTTCCGCGGGAATGACAATTGGTTCGATATATTGCACTCTACATAATTAGCATTCGCACCCCACGGCACAGGTCCGTGGGCTAAACAGAAAAAGAAATACTTTCCTCGTTGGTGAAGTACTGGATCTGGATTCCCGCCTTCGCGGGAATGACAGTTTGGAGTTACCGGCAATTAATAAATAGAATTGGTATCAGAAATGAAAAAGCAATATCATGGAATTAAGAATATCCGTGTTTCGGGACAAAAAACCGGTTTTTGTCTCGAAAGTTAAATTTTTTAATGAAAAGGGTTGATTTGATTTCGCGAATCGGATATAGTCTCGTAATTAGAAAATCGCTCTGTCGCACGGGGTAGCTTTGGGATTGATTATTGACTATTGAATATTGACGATTGAAAAGCAGCAAATAGCCCATTTGTAAAAAAGAAAATAGTAAATAGTCAATATCCTTTGGGGTCAACAGTATCACGGCGTGGTTGACTCAAGCCTCCGACGGGGCCAAATCGGGCCGAGACAAGACGGTCTCCGTGACAATCAATTGATTAGCGGCTGTTTTTCAATGGCCAACTTTCAATAATCAATTGTATTACCCGATGGTGTAATTGGTAACACATGGGCTTTTGGTGCCTACGTTCCAGGTTCGAGTCCTGGTCGGGTAGCTTTTGGAATTGACTATTTATTATTGACTATTGAAATAGCGAATAAGAGAGTTTTGCTTTGCTCGTAATGACAAGCGGTACGATGGAATATCGGGTACGATTTTATGGCTGAAAGAGTAGCGATAATCTTGGCAGCGGGTGTCAGTAAGAGGATGAACACCCAGATGGCAAAGGTGCTGCACGAAGTATGCGGACGGCCTATGCTGGCATACGTGCTCGATGCCTGCCGTGAAATCGGCGTCTCGAAGATATATGTCGTTGTTGGCTTCTCGGCGGAGCAGGTGAAAGGGCGATTCGACCCTCACCGTTTTGCCTCGAACTCAGCCGAGCCGCAAACCGAAGCAGTGGCCGAGGATATTGTCTGGGTACAACAGGATGAGCAATTGGGAACGGCCCATGCGGTTTTGTGCTGCAAGGAATATCTTAAAGATTTTGATGGCGAGATGCTGGTGCTTTGCGGGGATGGGCCTTTGATTCAAGTTGAAACATTGAAGACACTTATAGAAAAGCACGAGTCGGGGCAGTCGGCGGCGACATTGGCAACGGCGATTCTGGAGGACCCAAGCGGGTACGGGCGAATAATCCGTGATGCATACGGCAATATGCAGGGTATCGTTGAAGACAGTGACTGCACGCCGGGACAGTTGGCTATCAAAGAAATTAACCCAAGCTATTATCTATTCAACAGTAAAGTCCTTTTTGAGGCGCTGGAGAATGTCAAGCCTGATAACGTCAAAAAAGAGTATTATCTTACAGATGTGCTCTCCGGTATCATTGGGACAGGTCATAAGGTTTTAGCGATTACGGCGGTGCAGCCTGAGGAGGCGGTGGGTATCAACAGCAGGGCACAGCTTAGCGCGGCGAGCAAGATTATGCAGCGGCGGATTCAACGTGAGTTAATGGAACACGGCGTAACAATAGTTGACCCCGCTAATACGTGGATTGATGCAAGAGCGCAAATCGGACAGGACACTGTGATTGAACCGTTTACGTATATTCACGGCGAAGTCAAAATCGGTCATGACTGTCGAATTGGGCCTTTCGCTTATCTGAGGCACGGGACGGTTTTGAAAAATGATGTTGTGTTGGGCGTTTATACGGAAGTTAAGAATTCGACTTTGGCTGATGGCGTTCGGGCCCGGCACCACAGCTATATCGGTGATGCTACTGTGGGAGAAAACGTTAATATTGGGGCCGGCTCGATAACGGCCAATTTCGACGGCCAAAATATCAGCCGAACAAATATAGGTAATAACTGCTATATCGGTTCCGGTACAGTACTGATAGCGCCGCTTGAGCTACAAGACGGCTCGCATATAAATGCAGGAACGGTGGTTTCGCAAAAAAGTGTAAATGAATTGGGTGGAAAGGCAGAGAGAGATGTTTCTAAGTGATAACCTGAAGATATTTTCCGGCAGCAGTAATCCGGCATTGGTGAGTAGTGTTTGTAAGTATCTGGAGATTCCGGTCGGCGGCGCAAAGATAAACAGGTTTCCGGACGGAGAGAAGGTCATCAGGGTTGAGGATGATGTTCGGGGCAGAGATTGCTTTGTTTTGCAGTCAACGTGCGAGCCTGTTGATGACCACCTGGTGGAGCTGTTAATTTTTTTAGACTGTTTGCGAAGAGCCAGCGCCAAACGTATCACAGCGGTCATTCCTTATTTCGGCTATGCCAGGCAGGACAGGAAAGACGAAGGACGTGTGCCTATTACTGCGAAACTGGTGGCCAATCTTATCACGACCGCCGGGGCTGACAGGGTATTGGCGATAGACCTGCATGCCAAGCAGTTGCAGGGTTTTTTTGATATACCGGTTGACCATCTGACGGGCGAGCTGGTATTGAATAAGTATTTCAGAAATAAAAAGATTAATAACCTGACGCTGGTTTCGCCGGACGTCGGCAATATGAAAATCGCAGCCAGATATGCGGATCGCCTTGGGGGAGATCTGGCGATTGTGTATAAAAAACGCGTCAGCGGCAGCGAAGTAGAGGCCCATGAGATGATAGGTGATGTCAAAGGCAGAAATATCCTGATGTGCGACGATATTATTGCCACGGCCGGGACAGTGTGCAGTGCCGCTAATCTGCTTAAGGAGCGTGGGGCTGAGAAAATATATGTCGGTGTCACACACGGCATTTTTGCATTGCAGGCATTAGAACGACTGGCCGAGGCGCCAATTGAGGAAGTGGTAGTTACCGACACTATACCAACGAGTGAACAGACCAAAAAGGTTGACAGTATTAAGATATTAAGCGTAGCAGCCATGTTGGGTGAGGCGATAAAGAGAATTCACAGAAATGAATCGGTTAGCAGCTTGTTCAACAATATTTGAACGTGATGCAGAACAAGGTCTCCTGTTTTGCGAGAAGCTGCCCAAAATGGGACCCGCTTGAGGTAAGAAGATTATGGAAAAAACATTGCTTTTGAAAGCAGAAATCCGAGAACACGCCGGGTCAAAGCACGCAGCAAAGGTGCGTAAGGAAGGCAGGATACCTGCTATTGTGTACGGGCATAAGGAGAAACCGGTGGCTATTTCGTTAGATGCACGCAACTTCGTGGAAAGACTGCATAGCGGACAACGGCTAATGGATGTGCAAATCGGCAAGAAGAAAGAAAAGATGATAGTCAAAGACCTGCAGTATGACTATTTAGGTAAGGACATCATTCATGCGGACCTGATGCGGGTCAGCGTAACCGAAATGATTAAAGTAACAGTTCCTATTGAGCTTAAAGGCGCCGTCACAGCTAAGGGTACGCACGAAGGCGGCATTATTGAAGAACATGCAGACCGTCTGGAAATTGAGTGCAAGGCAACCGATATTCCGGAAACAATCGCTGTCTCGGTGAAAGAGATTGGAGTTGGTGACGCTTTGCATGCCAGTGACATTGCGCTTCCGGATGGTGTGAAACTGCTAAGCTCTCCGGAGATGCTTGTTGTTACATGCCATTTGGTTGCCGCTGCCAAGACCACCGAGCAGGTTGAAGATGAAATGCCGATTGCTCCTGAGGTTATTAGCGAAGCTAAGGAAGCTGAAGGAGAGGAGAAAGAAGCTTCAGAAGGCAAAAAATGAGGCCGTTTGGGCACAAGTGAACTATGGGCGATATGAAAATTGTCGTCGGCCTGGGTAATCCGGGCGATGAGTATATTGATACGCGACACAATACGGGATTTAAGGTAATTGATTCGCTGGCCGAGGCGTTAGAGATAGAGGTAAGAAAAAGGAAATTCGGCGCTCGTTTCGGTTCGGGCGAATTTGCAGATAAGAAGTTAATATTGTTAAAGCCGTGGCAGTTTATGAACCGCAGCGGGCAGGCTGTTGCAACGGCGGTGGGTTTTTACAAGCTCGATGCCGGAGACTTGCTCGTGATAACGGACGATATGGACCTTGAGCCGGGCCGGATTCGAATCAGGGCGAAAGGCTCAGCCGGGGGCCATAATGGTCTGGCTGATATTATCGAAAAGCTCGGCACGAATGAATTTGCTCGCTGCCGGATCGGCATCGGCCAAAGTGGTAGAGAAGATGCTGTAGATTATGTTCTCAATAAGCCCACAGTAGCAGAGAAACCGCTGCTTGCCGGGGCGATTGAGAGGGCGCGAGAAGCGGCGCTTTGCTGGATAAAATATGGTACCGAAAAAACGATGAATGAATTTAACAGGTTCGATGAATAACCTCGATTTTACAGAAGGCTTTTTTGAATAAAGTAAAACAGATAATTTGATATAGAACAAATTTTAGCGGGAGGTAATTAACTTGGAAACCGTAGCGAAGAACAAATTATACGAAGGGATGTTTCTTATTGATTCGTCTCAGGCAGCGGCAGATTGGGACGGGACTATCGCAACTATCCGAACGATACTGGAAAAAGTTGAGGCTGAGATTGACTCGATAAGAAAATGGGACGAGAGGAGACTGGCCTACGATATTAAAGGCAAAAGCAGAGGGACGTATATCCTTAGTTATTTCAGGGTCGATGGCGAAAGGATACAGGACATCGAAAGGTCTGTTCAGCTCTCAGAGAAAATTATGCGTGTTCTGATTCTCAGCGCTGAACGACAAAGGCCGGAGGATATTGAGAAAGATACTCCTGCTACGAAAGTTGAAAAGGAAAAGGAAAAACGGAAAGCTGCCAAAGAAGCCGCCCAGGAGGCTAAAGTGAAGCAGGTGAGCGCTCCGGAAGAAGCGGGGGAAGCTGAGAAAGCAGAAGGAGTCGAGCAAATGGAAGAGACTAAGCAGTCCCCGGAAAAAGCGGGGGAAGCTGAGAAAACAGAAGGAGTTGAGCAAAGGGAAGAAACCAAGCAGTCCCCGGAAAAAGCGGGGGAAGCTGAGAAAACAGAAGGAGCTGAGCAAAGGGAAGAAACCAAGCAGTCCCCGGAAGAAAAGACTGAGAAAACGCCGGAGTCAGAGGTAAGCACGGCGGCGGATGATTTGATAGAAAAGCAGCCGGAGCAGGAACAGGTTGAAGGTTCCGAACAGAGTTAAAACCTGCGGTAAAACCGCAGGCTAAATATTTAGCCCCACATTTTATGTGGGATTCCCTGTATAGTGAAGAAAGAAGAGTTTAAGTATGGCTAATTTTAACAAGGTTATGCTGATGGGCAATCTAACCCGTGACCCACAATTGTCATATACGCCGAACCAGGCGGCGGTGGTCGATTTTGGGCTGGCGATGAATCGCAAGTGGACGGGCCAGGATGGCAGTCAACAAGAGGAAACGTGTTTTGTGGACTGCAGAATGTTTGGCAAGAGAGCTGAGGTTATCAACAAGTACTGCAAAAAGGGGAATTCTCTGTTTGTTGAAGGCCGATTGTATTTCAGTAGCTGGGAGGCGCAGGACGGCACGAAGCACAGTAAGCTGAGAGTTACCGTTGAGAATTTTGAGTTTATCGGCGGCGGCGGAGGCGGAGGAGGCGGCGGCGGCGGGCAAAGAGTCAACAAAACAGGAACTGAAGCACCGCAGCAGCGGGGCGAAGACGATATACCGTTTTAAATTGATTATTGTCTATTTACTATTGACTATTGAAAAGCAAGAGACCGAATTCTCAAGTTCGTAACAATAGTAAATAGACAATAGAAAATAGTCAACTGATAGAGGTAAAAGATGGCAAGAAGAACTAACACAAGAACTAACACAAGAAGTGATACAAGAAGAGGTGATAACAGAAGGAAATCAGGCTTTGCAGGAGCCCGCGAACAGACACAATGTCGCTTTTGCAGAAGAGGCATAAAGTACGTTGACTACAAAGATATTGAGACACTGCAAAAACTTCTGACCAATCGCGGCAAAATATACTCACGTAAGCGCAGCGGCAACTGCGCCGGGTGTCAAAGAAAAGCGAAAAAGGCAATCAAACGTGCCAGGCACATGGCGTTACTGCCGTTCACCGTTTAAAATGTACAAGGGGACAAAAATGTCGAACAGGATGAAGGTTTTACTTTGTGAGGATGTTGAGAAACTTGGCTGGCTCGGAGATGTTGTTGAAGTCAGCATCGGATATGCGAGAAATTATTTGCTGCCGCAAGGTATAGGGAAGGTTGCGACCGAGGCCAGCGTTAGAGCAATAGCGGAGGAAAAGGCCAAGCGTGCAGAGCAACGTATACAGGATGGCAAACGACTCGAAAATGCAGCCAAGGCGGTAGAAGGGGCAGAGGCTGTTGTGGCTGCCAAAGCCAACGAGCAGGGACATTTGTTCGGCTCAGTTACCGAACGGCAGATAGCGGCTAACCTGCGAGAACAGGGATTTGAAGTTGCCGACGAGGTTGTGCAATTGTCCGAACATATAAAACAGGTCGGGACGCATGCCGTGACACTTAAGTTCGCTGATGATGTAACTGTTACCGTTAACGTTGTAGTTGTGCCCGAACAGGAAAGCGCGCCGGAAACAGATGAGAGTTAGAAACTATAGCGCAGGCCTACGTACACATTTGTATTATTCCGGAACTGCCCGAAGAAAGTGTTCGGGTAGTCGCCGAAGAATATATTGCCGCCAACCTCTAAGGCCAGGTTGTCATTGAGCTTGTAATTGATGTTCGGGCGGATGTGAACATCCTTGTCCGAAGGTGAAAAATAGGTAAACAGCGAACATCGCAGATTCTGATTCATCAAAAGCTTTGTTAAACGCAGCGTTATCAGATGTCTGTCTCTGTCCCGAGCAGGGCCTGATGTCAAATTGCTTTTGTACCGGCTAAAATCCAGCATCTGCTCAACGTAATACTGAAGGCCGGCCGTAAAATCTCTTCCGATTTCCTGTGTATAGCCGACGAGGTACCGCATTTGGGAATTATCAATGAGAGCGTTTTTGCCGCTCAGGTCATCGGCTGATTCGTAATACCCAACTTCGAGATTGCCTATTCCTTTGCCGATTGCCCCACGAACACTTGCGCCATAGACATTTAAGTCAGGGAAGATTGCCTGGCTCATCGCGATATTTTGTCCACCGGGACTTTTCCAGTAACCACGATAGCCGTAAAGGGCAAATTCATAATTGTTGATGTTCTTATATAGCCTGGCAGCAAGCTCGGAATCCTTGAACCAGCCGTTGGGTTTGTCGGTATGGATTATAGCATCTTCGCCCGCCAGTCGCCCGAGATTCGAGTTCCAGTATGAAAGCCGCCTGCCGTTTATAAAGCGGTCCGGGTCAAATTGAGGCGTATAAACGATATCGAGATTGGCCCAGTCGCCAAACAAACTGACTTTGAGGGCGTCCGACGGCGCTTTCAAATATTCGGTATCCCTGCCGATAAAGAAAGACTGCCAATCCTTGGGGAATAGGTCGTTGATAAAGATTAGATCCCCTGTTCCCCAGGTCAAAATCTGCCTTCCAACCTTAAGGTCCATAAAGTCAAGAGGGCTGACGAATACGTTGGCTTCACGCAAGTCAAAGTCAACCTCTTCGGTAACCAAATCGCCGAACACATCACCCTTGACTTTCAGGTCGCCCCAATCGGGGTATGAGGATAAATCGAGCTGGAGGCGATCTTCCATAATCGACATATCCTTTTCGTACTTGTCTTTCCTGAGCCGATATCCCGACCTGGTTTCATAAAAGCCGTGCACTTCTATCGGTAACTCAGGAAAGAGTGAGTCATCAGAATTTTCATCAGTATCGAGGGCTACGGCGGGCAAAGAAGCGACCATAACGAACCAAATTACCAATAACGTAGTTATCCTGCCGGGGCGAATCATCTGATTGCCTCCCGTGGCGGTCGGTGGAGATACCTTTCTGTAAATATATCCTTCAGATTTATGTTGTATTTGACATTACTGAATTCCATTTCTGTTTTGCTGCCGGTTTTCAAGTTCGAGACGACCGACTTGACTACAGTGTGAAAATCCTGAATTTTTTCAACTTTCTTAGACTCGATAATACGATAGAGTTTGTTTTTCTTATCGTAGAACTCCATTTTCATAGGCACATAAGTTTTACGGTCTATCGAGACATTGAAATAGTTGAACTCCACGGTATCGGGCTGCTTAGGGACATTTTTGATTACAAACAGTTTGTCGGTGGTTTTGATCAGCTCGTGGGTATCTTCGGCCAGGCTTCTGCCTGAAATATCTTCGTATAAGAAGTCCGAGCCGACAAAACTGGTGCGTTTATCGCCGGCGGCGATTCGCCTTACCAGAGAAAGAGCGGGCAGATAGAGCCACCTGTCATCATCTTTTTTGGGGTCGGTGTGTTTGTGGACCATAAAGACCATTTTGCGGACGTCGGCCGGCTTTTGGAAATAAACAAAATACTTCTGGTCGCCGCCATCTTCGACGTCCTTTCTTAGGATGATGAACTGGCGCTCTCGTTTCTGGCCTTTCTTATTCGTTATTGTCATTTTGACTTTTGCTTTGCCGTCCTTGCCCTGATAATAAGCGACAATGTTGGCCTTGTTGACTATGGTTTGAACATCAGGGATTTCTCTGGTTGAATTTGGTTCATCAGCAGCGAAAAGCGGCAGCGAAAAGCCAAGAATAAACACTACTGTCAATATGAGTCTCATTTTGCACCTCGCTTTCATAATTCACCTTTTGAAAATTCAATTCCGTTCAACTTTTTCTTCTGTTGCAGCCGTTTTGCACGCCCGTCTGTGCGCCATTATTCCGCAAATAAGTGCCATTACCGGTATCGCTATTATACTGAGAGCGGCCAGTTTGCCCGGAGCCAGCTTCCAGTACTGATGCAAGTTCACTGCCAGCAGAACCACTATTGCTATTGAGATAATCAGGCAGAAAACACAATTGCAGGTTACCGATTTTGGCTCACCGGCCCGTTTGAACAGCACTTTCTCCAAGAGCTTTAGAATCGCCGGTAATGCCAGCAGGGTAACGGCCCCGGAGAGAGCCATTATCGCACATAAGAATATTCCTACTGTCTTATAAGGTATCAAAGAAGCAGCTAACAACGGCAAAAATCCGATTGCAATTACCAGAACGTTTCTGGTTATCGCTTTGGCCGGCTCGCCGAACATCAGGCCGACGCTCTTCTCCCACGAGCCGGTTTGGGCGTAACCTGCTCGTGCGCGTTCGAGGAAATGTATCGCAAAGTCAACCGCCATACCGAGTGTCAATGCGCTAAGCACCGCCACGGGCATATCATAGTCCTTACCCACCAGCCCGATTATGCCATAGATAACAGCGATGGTTATCAACAAGGGCACCATACAAACGATACCCCACAGCGGTGAACGGAACAGTATCGCCATCATAATAAAGACAATAATGAAGCTGCCCATAAACGATTGGAGCATACCCCTGACCATCTTGTTCTGCCAGACGGTGTTTATATAGGTCAGTCCCGCCCAATTGTGTTCGAGCGGTACGGGCGGTGGATTGTCGCTAATAAAATCATCTACCGCTTTAACAACTTTTTCCATATCCTTATTGTCACCGCTGGGCAACTGCATCCAGATATTGGCGTGCATATAATCAATGGTAACCAGATGCCACAAGTCATCCGGATTGTGGCTGCTCTGAAACTGCAGCAGACATTGGGCAACCGCAGCGGAAGAATCGGGGATTTTATAATTTTCCGGCTTGCCGTCGATAAGCTCCTGATGGACCTTCTTTACAACATCCGCCACGGAGTTGCTTTTCCCGATGAGGCCGGAGCGTTTGAGATGTTCCTGAAGGCTTGAAATGTAGCGCAATACTTCGGGCTGTTTGAACGGTTTTATGCGTTCTATTTCCAGCTCAAAAAAGTCGGCAAGCTCATACCAAAGGTCAACGTCCTTGTCATCAACAGCATCGAGCTTGTCATTGGCGAAGGTGCTTAGCCTGCTGAGTAAGTTCTGTTTGGTTTCAACAGTCGAGGCCTGTTCCGAAAGAGCTTTTTCCATTTCGGCAACAGCATCGCCGGCGTGTGGGAACTGCTCTTTCAATTCAAGATGCTTTTCCGAAAGCTGCTTTCCAAGGTCGCTGATGTATTGCGTTGAGACAGCTTTATCTTCAGCGGAGTCGAGTACCAGATAGGCCATATAGGTTCCGCCAAAATGTTTATTTAATTCGATATCAGCCCGGCGGATAGGATGGCTTTTTGAAAACCATCTAATGGGATTGTCATTTATCTGGATTCGTGTAATGCCGTATAGGGCCACTGCTGTAATGAGCAGGATAACTACGAGAATCGGCTTTGCTTTTACGTAGGTAAACCGGCCGGTTGCACTGAGCAGGCTGTCGAGCCAGCCCTGTTTTTCCGTATGTACGTTTGCCGAGCCGAAGCTCTCCAGCGAGCTTTCTTTTATCATCATTATATAAGCAGGGACGAAAGTAATAGTACATACCCAGGCAATCATAATGCCGATGGCAACGAAGATACCGAAGACCTGCACCGGCGGAATCGGCGTAAGTGCCAGTGAAGCAAAGCCGGCGGCTGAAGTCAGCGAAGTATAAAGCATCGGCATAAACAGATTGTTCATAACTTCCAGAATTGTCTTTTTTCTTCCCTTCTCTTTTGTATAAAGGTCGAAGAATTCAGAAAGAATGTGCACCGAGTCCACAACAGCTATCGGCATCAGGAAAATCGGTATCATTGAGCTCATAATGTGTACAGGATAGCCAAGGCCGATTAAAAGCCCCATCGTTGAAATGACCGAAACCATCGCCACAATCAATGGAGAGATAACCAGTACAAGTTTGCGGAAGAAAAGCAGCATAAGTATAAATATCACCAGCATTGCCAAAGGCGCCGAGACAGCCATCTGAACAAACATTTCAACGCCGAAGGTATCTTCGGCCACCGGCAAACCCGTAATGTGATATTCCTCATCGCCTTTGAATGTGGCAATTTTTTCTTTTAGCTCACTATACACGCGATAACTCAAATCCTTACTTGTTAACGGCAGATACAGACATATCGCCTTTCCATCTTCAGAAATAAGTGTTCCTTTAAGTAAAGGATTGGACATTGCTTTATTTCTGATTTCCAGTGCTTCGGCATCAGTAGCGGGCGGTTTTTTCATCAGCCATTCAAACTTAATTGTTCCGGGGCCGGCCTGGCCGATATGGTCCACTGTGGAAGGTGCGAGTAAATCGACTTCAATCACGCCGACTTGCTCATTGGGGTCTTCTTCATCAGGCCAACGAAGTGTTTTTGCAAATTCGGTCAGTTCATATACCTTAGCCAATGACGAAGGATTAAAAACACCGTTTGGGTTTTTATCGTTGACGATGCCTACTACTACAATGTCATTCAAAGCAAACTGTTTTTTGGTTTGATTGTGAAATACCCGTACCGGTTCGTCCGCCGAGAGCATATTCTCCGGGTCGGTATCAACTTTTATCAAGGGTATGAATGCGCCAAGTAAGAGTGTAAACAGCACCATTATTATGGTGATTCTTTTATAGTGTTCTATTGAGTAGGTTGCAACTTTCTGTTTAAAATCCATTTTTTAACCTTTCTTGTGCTCGCAATGGTCATATATGCAACGCAACAGCTTGATTACATTCTTGTTTTCTATCCGGTAGTACACTCTTGCACCATCACGCCTGCAACTCAGAACGCCTTTGGCTTTCATCATATTAAGCTGCTGACTGGTTATGGCCTGTTTTCCGCCCAGGGCCTCGACAATGTCACCGACACACATTTCTCCGGCATGGAGCAGTTCGACTATCTGCAGTCGAATCGGGTGCGCTATGGCCTTTAAGACTTCAGCAGCGTGTTCCGCTATCTTCTCATTCATTTCAAAAATCTCGCAAACAGCACAGTCCTATTATTATATAGCAATTCCGATATATTTAAGCAAAGGTTCGCAAAAAAAGTGATATTTTTTATAGGCAGTAGCATGTTTTCAGAGCTAACATTACCTAATACCTTTATATTAACTAACTTACCAACATAAAGATTGAACGATTTGGGGTTCATTACTTCATTATGGCTGTTTCCGGCTTTTCGGGAAGGTTTTTGGCCCAATCCGGTGAAAGTCGCTGTCCGTCAGGACCATCATCTTCTCTATCTTTTCTATCTCCCCTGTAATGATGCCGCAGCCTTAATTCCTAAGATTATTGCCAGAAAGAAGTTAGCGGCTCAAGGCATCGCCGTTATTGTCCAGGAGCAGTTACTGCCACAATCTTAATCTATCCTCGAATGTCCCTAAGGACTGATAATATCTAACCTCTCGTGAATAAAATTGGGTCTATTAACATTTTTTATCCTTGACAAGGCCAAAGACCAATAGTTAAATTAGGTCAAAAAGGTAATTTGGCGAGAGCTTGTATCAAAAGGATTTGGTTAAAGAAGAGGAATGGATAAAATGAAGGACTTATTTACCACCGGCGAAGCCGCGGGAATTTGCAGAGTAAGCCAACAAACAATTATCCGCTGCTTCGATGCCGGCCGGCTGAAGGGATTTCTCGTTCCAGGCTCAAGATTCCGGAGGATTCCGCGCCAGAATCTAATCAAGTTTATGAAGGACAACAAAATCCCTCTGGATTCCATAGAGTCCGGCAAAAGAAAAGTCCTTATCGTGGATGACGATGCCGAAATCGTCGAACTTATAGTCGAAGTCCTTGAGCGTGACGGCAGATTCGAGGTAAAAACGGCGTCAAGCGGCTATGAGGCAGGGATAGCAACGCAGCGGTTTCGACCGGAATTGATACTGCTGGATTATATGCTGCCCGACGTCAACGGGAACGTGGTCTGCCAGACGATAAGAAGAAATCCCGAGTTCGAGAACATTAAAATTATTATTGTAAGCGGCGTCGTAAAAGAGGATGAAATCGCCCAGTTACTAAAATCCGGCGCTGAAGATTTCATAAGAAAGCCGTTTAACATCACTGAGCTTACCGACAAAATCACCTCTGTTCTCCAGATGAAATAAAATATGGTGAGTAGTGAGTGGTGAATGGAATAAGTGAGCTAAAGTTTGGAGTGCCTAAAGTGCCTAAAGTTATAGATTATTTTTTAACTTTAGCTCACTTTAGCTCACTTTAGGCGCTTTCCTGATAACCAATTAACTACTCACCAATTAACCAATTACCCTTATAGCAATTTAACAACACAAAATTCAATGGAAGACAGGGACGACTATATGCCGGAGGAACCTGCTAATACGACAGTTACCCAGCAGATAGAGCTTGCCATAAGTGGGCTCGATTCACTCTCGACCCTGCCCTGCGTTGCGGCACAATTTTTCCCCAAGCTTCTTCAAGGCCAATTTTCACCGTCGGCGCTGGCTGATATTATTGAATCAGACCCGGCACTTACCGCAAGGATTCTTTCGCTCATCGAGCAGCGAGGAGTAGGCCTGCCCGACGGGAGATTCTCACTTCGCCAGGCCCTTGACAAACTATCTGCGCACGATGTTCGCGACGCCATTCTTTCTATTAATGTTTTACAGGCTTTTGACCTTGACGGTGGAATTGACAAGGACAGGGCCACAGCTAAAAAAGAACTTTTACTCCACAGTATTGCGGTCGCCTGTTGTGCTAAAGATATCGCCGAGATGGCATCACCCCAGATGGATTCGCAGCTGGCTTACTGTGCCGGACTGCTGCATGATATTGGTAAACTCGCACTCGAAGAGGCGATGCCGAAAAGTTTTGCCAGTATGGTCGAAGAAGCAAAATCAACGAAGAAAAGTTCGCGTGTCATCGAGCAAAAACATCTCGGCACCGACCATACAATCATAGGCAAACGTCTGTGTCAAAAGTGGCGGCTGCCGAATCTAATTGTCCTTGCCGTCTGGCTTCACCACAGCCAGACCGTAACAATTGCTGCGGATATGCCTGAAGCAAGGATAGCAGCGGTTGTACAGTTGGCCGATTCTATTGCGCGTCAATCCGATATCGGCTCGGCCGGCAGCTTTGATTTGCCTGAACCGTCAGATTCCATATCGCAGTGGCTTGCAATAAGCCCTGAGCAACTACAACAGATTCGCCGGAAACTGCCTGAAACTGTCAGACAAAAGAGTAACATTTTAGGCCTGTATCTACCGAAGGCCGGGGCAAATTATTGCAAGATTGTTCACACTGCCGCCGCTCAATTAGCCCGGCAACATACAGAATTGTCCGGCGAAAATCACCGGCTGCAAAGCGATTCGAGCCATCTCGATTTTATAACAGATTTCCTTCTCAGTATAAATTCGGTTAGTGGAGCGTCTGATATAGCAGAAAACTTTGCAGTCCGCTGGCAGAAGTTTTATCAAACAGGTATGGTTTGTCTGTATTTAACTCCTTCGGTCGGCTCGCAAATACTCGAAGCTGTAGTTGTAGAAAATCTTTCGCAAAGCAGGATGGTCTGCTTAAACGCTCCGGCAGAAACATCCGTCATACCAAAAACGATAGCAAACAACTTTGCGATTTTGAATGCTTACGATTACATCGATTGGCTGTTTGAGCAATTAGACGTTGACTTCGATGTGAATCGAACCAAATTGATGCCGTTACTTTCAGGCGGCAAAGCGGTCGGAGCAATTGCTTTCGAGCTTAATTATCCGGGCGACGTGGAGCTGTTCGAGGAGAAGTTCAGGACCTCCGCCTCGATTGCGGGGGCTGTTTTAGGTATGGCATTGGCGCAGCAAAGACAGCAGTACTTTGCCGAGCGTTTTGCCCCGCTTATTTGCGTTCGGAGCGAGCGGGGACCCTCAAAACCTAAGGACACTCAGACTCGTGCTGCTCCGGCGGAAAACTCGTTGTCCTGGGGACTCCCTACGGAGAGCGCTTTAGCTGAGATAGCAGCAGGTGCGGCGCACGAATTAAATAACCCCCTGGCGGTGATATCGGGCAGAGCGCAGCTGCTTGCTGAAGCCGAGAGCGACCAGGAAAAGAAAAGAATCTTAGAGCAGATTTATGAAAATGCCAGGGAGGCATCTGCTATTATCGAGGACCTGATGAGTTTTGCCGAGCCGCCAGAAGCCAGGGCGGCCCAGACGGGCGTTAAACAGATACTCGATGAAGCTATACAGTTGGCCGGGGAAAAAATAGAGCACATTGATGTTCAAATTGAAGTTGCCGAGGACGTTGGGAACGTTTTCGTGGATTCAGCCCAGATTGTATCAGCAATTGCAAATGTTATTTCCAACGCTGTTGAATCCTACGGTGATAAACCCGGACCAATAAAAATTACCGCTGATGCCGAGGAGTCCGGCGATTCGGTGAAATTGCAAATCAAGGACGCCGGCTGTGGAATGGACGCGGAAACCCTCCAGAAAGCAACACAGCCGTTTTTCTCAGCAAAGGCAGCAGGACGAAAGCGAGGAATGGGTCTTGCTTACGTCGTGCGGTTCATACAACTAAACAAAGGCTCGCTGAACATTGCAAGTGAGCCTGGCAGAGGAACGACCGTGACAGTTTGTCTGCCAAGCAAATAAAGGGAGAGCGTATTGATTGCTCTCCCTTTATTTTTGAAGGAGGAGATGTGTTACTTAATATTACGTTCCGGGCATCGGTTTGTTCGTAATCAGTTACGGTATATTGCTTAAAATAGTGTTCCACCTTATTTTTCCCTTGATTTGCAACTCTATATATGTGTATAATTGCGCCCTGTTTCGCAACTTTATTTGTAAGAAAGATGGTTGTTTCGTTATGGGTGAGAAAAGAGCATTTAGAGGAATGTTACATCACGTTATCTATCTAAGCGTGCTGGTAATTGCGGGTTCATGGGCCGCCGCACCGGTCAGGTCGGCATCGATTCCCATAGAGAATGCTTCGTTCGAGGCCCCAGTAGTGGACCCCAACGGCTTTCCGGCGGTGCCCTACGTGGACCAGTGGACGGAGATAGATATGGATACCCAGAATAGCACTAATACCGGCGTGTTCACCAATACCCCCGTGGGCAGCCCGGGTCACATAGTCAATGCCGACGGGAGCCAACTGGCCTTCATAGGGTCCCAGGCGGGCAATGCCTTAGAGCAGGACCTGACCGCCACCTACCAGGTAGGCTGCGACTACCGCCTGACCGTGGCAGTGGCTGTCTCCGGCCTATTCCCGCCGTCGAGCGCCGAGCCGGTGGATACCTTCGAACTGGTGCTCTACTATCGCGACGCCAATGAGCCCGTGGACATTGTGCGTCAGGCGGTCGAGGCGACGGGTCTTTCTTCGACCCAGTTGACGGATGTCTCGTTGTACCTTCCGACGGTGCAAACCGGCGATGCCTGGGCGGGCATGGCCATCGGCGTGGCCCTGCGCGCGACCGGGATGCCGGGCGGGTTCTGGGACCTGGACTACGTGCGCCTCGCGGAGTCGCTGCCTTATCCGGGTCTGGCGTTGACGGTTAAAGAGTAATTGTCTTTTTGGAGCAGACCGGACACGGCGGATGACAAGCCCCATGCCCGAGAAGTGAAATGCGCACGGTAAGCTATCCATCGAACGTCAATGACGAGAAGCGTGCCGGCTTCAGCCTTATGGAGCTGTTGGTGGTGATAGCCATCTTGAGCTTGTTGATAGCGATTCTGCTACCGGCACTGACCCAGGCCAGGCATCAGGCACGTCGAATGGCCTGTGCAGGGAACCTCCGCCAGATGGGTTTGGCAATCCATCTGTATGCCCAAGACTTCGGTGACACGATCCCCTTCGGGCCGGCTGGCCGGCCGGTCACGGGTTCAAATTTCTACACGGTGACCGGCAATGTGACCAGCCTGTTGTCCCTGGAAGACGGCGCTCCCGTGGGCCTGGGGCTGCTGCTGAAAGACTACCTCGCCCATCAGCCCACGGTCCTGTTCTGCCCTGGCGCGGACCAGCAGTCGGAGGCCAGAGAGCAACTGGCCCAGGTCGGACAGGCCCAGGCCCAGAGCGACTTTTACTACCGCCACGCATCTGTTGCCTTGCTCACCGGCACGCCAAAAGCGTCTCACATCAGACTGAGCGACCTGGGCCGGAACAGCAAAGGGCAGCCCATAGCCGCTCTGGTAGCCGATGTGCAGTTCCTGGCGCACCCATCGCTGGCAGTGTTCCAGGTGAAGACCCGAACGAGCCATCAGCGGGCGACCAGCAACATCCTGTTCGCTGCCGGACACGTAACTACTGTTTCCAATAGGAACGACATGTTAACAGTGAACATCGGCACGTCCCCATATGATGCGCTCGAACGAATCCTCGCCATGTTCGAGCTGGCCGATGACCACCGTTGAGGACAGAAGACAGAGGACAGAAGACAGAGGACAGAGGACAGAAGACAGATAATCTGATTTCTGACCGCCGTCGAGGACCTTGACTCGCCGGATTGGATGAAGAGTTTTAAGAACTACGATTAAAAACAAATGGCGAAAATAGCGGTTGATGTTGTATTGTTGCCGTCGGAAGAGATGGCGGATAAGGCCATCGCAGCGAATAAAGAGCTGCTGAAACAATGTGCCGACAAAATTGTTCTGGATAAAGAAAACTGCCTGCCGCATATTTCTTTGGCTATGGGTTGTATTGACGAAAGGAACATCGACAATATTGAGAAAGTTCTGCGGACAATCGCAAATCAAAGCTCTTTGGGACAGTTAAACATTATCGGCATCCATACCGGAACGAACTCAGCAGGCGAAAAAGTGTCGGTCTTTCAGATAGAAAAGACAGAAGCACTTCAATCACTCCACGAAAAAGTTATGCAAAGACTGTCGCCATATTTTAGCTGTGATGTAACGGCAAATATGCTTCTTTCTCCACCAAGGGCAGGCGAATCAACTTTAGCCTGGATTAAGGAGTATCCTGAAAAATCGAGTTTCGAGAAATTTTTCCCACACATAACAATCGGATACGGGGAAATAAACGATTATTCGTTTCCACTCAAATTCGCCGCTTCCACCGCAAGGTGTCCTGTGGAAAAACTTGCGTTATGTCACTTGGGAAATCACTGCACGTGCAGGAAGATTCTTGCATCGGTGGAACTTCAAAGCTGAGCGTAAAATATCGTGTTTCTTTTGGGTGAAAATTTCTTGCAACACCAGGTCGATTTAGGTATTCTGCGACATAGAAACTCGGTGTCGGCTGTCCGGAAAATCGGATTTCTCCCGGGCTGATTATGAAAGAGAAGCAAAGCTTATTTAAGGAGCTATGAGCAATGGAGATGAAACGTCGTGAATTTTTAGCCAGGTCAATTGTGGGGATGGGCGGAGTTCTGTTAGGGTCGGGGTGCCTGGATGCTGCAAGGCAGAAAGCTACAAAGCATGACCCGTATGAACTTGTGCCGTTAGGAAAGACGGGGATAAAGGTTTCTCGCGTGGGCCTTGGCACCGGAATGCGTGGCGGCGGCCGGCAGTCGAATCATACGCGTATGGGCAAAGAGAAGTTTGACGCGCTGGCAATGGGGTGCTATGAACGTGGTGTCAGAATGTTTGATTTGGCGGATTTGTACGGGACGCACCCGTTCTTAGCTGGAGCACTGAAGAAGATGCGGCGGAAAGATTACGCGATAACGAGCAAGATATGGTTTCGTCCCGGTGGGATACCGGAGCCGGAACGTCCAAGCCCGGATATTGTTGTGGAGCGCTTCTTGAGAGAGCTGAAAACCGATTACGTTGACCTGGTTTTGCTTCATTGTGTTACATCGGGCCAATGGCCGGAAGAGCTGGGCGAGCAAATGGACATCTTAGCGAAGCTCAAGAAGAAGGGCCTCATCCGGGCGCATGGTGTGTCATGTCATTCACTGGGGGCGCTTGAGGCGTGTGTAAAGGAGCCGTGGGTGGATTCGGTGCACGTTCGTATCAATCCATACGCTGTTAAAATGGACGTCAAAACAATCGAAGAGATACCGAAGGTCGAAGCAGTCCTCAAGGCGATGCGCAGGCAGGGCAAGGCTGTGATAGGGATGAAGATAATAGGTGAGGGGACGTTCGGCAACAGTGACGAGAAGCGCGACGTATC
Organism: Planctomycetota bacterium; assembly: GCA_022566315.1. Lineage (GTDB taxonomy): Bacteria > Planctomycetota > Phycisphaerae > Sedimentisphaerales > Anaerobacaceae > NIOZ-UU13. The sequence continues at coordinate 9,943 of JADFJC010000036.1, read as the reverse complement.
CATCAAATATGCGCTGGAGTCAGGCTGTTTGGATGCGATGGTCGTCGGCTTCGAGAAACTCGAAGAGGTTAGTGACTTCGCCGCGCGAGCCCGCAAGGTATCTGTTGGAGAGGGCGTGAGCCAACTACTCGTTCGCCGGCCGGCCCGGGTAGCGTAGTATTAAGAGCCTATCCGAATCCCGATACATCGGGATTCTTCGTTGGCCATCCCGGCGCGCCGGGATTCGGCTTCGCCTCAGAATGACAAAAGATGAAGGCTTAGAGCCTATCCGAATAACCCACTCTATTACGGCCGGCTGCAAAGTCCGATGCCTGCGTTGTCGGGTCAAAATCGTCCTCAACGTAGCTTTGGCTACGCCTGCGGCGATTTTGTCCCTGCCGCCTTGGCCTCGAACTTTTCGCTCGGCCTCATAACGAGACGGTTATTCGGATAGGCTCTTATTCGGATAAGCCCGAAATAAGTCCGAAAACCCAGACAAATCAATCGCAACAAATTAAGCTGCCCTTTGGTTAAGGTCAAACCTTAAACCGTGGCCAATATCCATAAAACTGATAACCGGTTGTTTATAGGGCTACCTGTAACCGGTCTTTTTAATATTTCTTTATTCTTAAAGCCTGCCTTTTGTTAAGCCGAATCTAACCTAAAACACCCCTCTCCAGCAACAAGCGGGGGCAAAACGGCGGAGGTAAGTTTCGGTGGACTATCAAAAAAAACGAGTAATCGTGGACGATAAACTGCGACATAGACATAGAAGACTGCGCCTGCTTATCAAGAATCTGAACAAAAAACGTAAAAAGCAGGCGAAAAAAATTGATATACTCTGCAATGACTTTATTGCAGCCCAGAGAGACTTTATCAAAAGTCTGAAGACGATAAGTTTCATAGCGAATTTCTACGAGTCAATCATCGGGATAACGGAGTTGAATAGTCTTTTATACACCGCCGTCAAACTTATCAAAGAGGAGAACGCCGAGGCAAATGTTACCTTCTTTTTGCGTCAGTCGGACAACTTTGAGCTGCATATGTTCGAAAGTGAGCAGCCAATCACTCTCGAAAAGCAGGATATTGAGAATTGTTTCAACGCCGAGCTGATGGACAATATCTGCAAGTCCAACAAAGTATGCACACTCGATGATATGTTTGCAATGGGCATGCAGGGCAATCTGATTGGATTAAGTAATATTTCAGGCGTGACAATCCCGCTGGGTCTGCACGGCTCATCATTGGGCTTTATATTGATTTGCCGTTCATCGGAAAACAAGCTGACCGCCGAGGAGATAAGCAACATTTCCGCTGTAACCTGTGGACTTTCCCGTGCGATACAATGCTGTCGGGCAATGTTGCACCCCGCGGACTGAGGACAGAGGACAGAAGACAGAGGACAGAGGACAGAAGACAGAAGACAGAAGACAGAGGACAGAAGACAGAGGACAGAAGACAGATAATCTGACTTCTGGAAATTATCGGTCTTACATTTCTCTTGAAGTGAAGGATAATCCAGAGTTGCGGCCCATAGCCTGCGGGACACAGCCGAAAAATGGCTTTGTTCGTGGTTCGTGATAAAAAAATAAAAAAATAAGTTATATGCCGCATTTAGTAAGTCGATAGGCATTCATACCGCTTCAGATGCCCGGGGGCAGGATTTGACCAAAAGTAAAAAAAGTGTGAGAAACAATTATTTAAATCAGTTTTAGGAGAACTTAAAAATGGGAAAAACATCAACTAAAAGAAAACCGGGAACCAAGGCCAAGGCGACTAAAAAAAGACCCGCCTCGAAGGCCAAGGCGACCAAAAAGAGCGCAAGCTCAAAACGCCCGACGGCTAAGAAGCGAGTAAGCTCAACGCCCAAGGCGACCAAAAAAAGGACCACTTCAAAGCCCAAGGCGACCAAAAAGAGCGTAACGTCGAAACGCCCGACAGCCAAGAAACGTCCGACAGCCAAGACACGTCCGACAGCCAAGACACGTCCGACAGCCAAGACACGCCCGACAGCCAAGACACGTCCGACAGCCAAGACACGTCCGACAGCCAAGAAACGTCCGACAGCCAAGAGGCACGTAAGCCCGAAGGCCAGGACAACCAGACAGACTACAAAGAAAGTCGCCCAGAAAAGACGCAGTCCGGTAACGTCAAAGGGCGAATTTGATTTCAACGCATGGTTACTACCTACTCTGGCTTTGGAGCAATATGAGCCGAATATTGAGCAAGAGGTTGGTGTTGTGGATCAGATCAAAGGCTCTACCCGCTATGCCTGGATCGGTACAGGTCAGTGCGGTGGAAGACTGGTGAAGTCCTTCTATGACCTTGGTTATAAGAAGGTCATTGCTGTGAATACGACTCACCATGATTTAGATTTGCTCGATATTCCGAAGAACCAAAAGTTCCTAATGAACATAGGTGAGAAGGGTGCCGGCAAGGACATGGAAAGAGGCAAAGAAGCCATCCAGCAGCATCAGCAGGATATTCTGCACCTTGCCAGGCAGACATTCGGCACTCAAGTTGACCATATTATGGTTTGCTTCGGAGCTGGTGGTGGTACCGGCAGCGGCAGCGTTGTTGGATTGGTTGAGATTGCCAAAAGATATGCACGGTATATCGGCCTGAATAATCCCAACAAGAACGTGGGTGTCATTATGACTTTACCCACGGTAGGTGAAGCCAGCTCTCCACTGATCGCTGAAAATGCGTACAAAGCGGCCTGGGAGTTAAGTCAAATGGCCACCTCAGGGAAGATATCACCCCTTATCATTGTCGATAACGACAAGATTAACAAGATGTATCCCGGGATGACCGTAAAGTCATTCTGGCCCAGCATCAACAACACTGTCGCAAGTCTGTTCGATATCTTCAACAGGGTCAGCGCTTTAAGCAGCCAGTACACTTCGTTCGACCCGGTAGATTATCACAGCATTATGGAGTCCGGCGGATGTGCGATAATGGGCCTGACCAAAGTAACTAAATTCAGCGATAAGTTCTCACTGTCAGAGGCAGTGAAAAAGAACCTCGAGAAGACACTGCTCGCAGGTGGATTCGATCTAACGTCCTCCAAAGTCTCCGGCTGTATAGCTGTCGGCGGTAAGAAACTGATGGCCAACGTCAAAGGCTTACAGGACAACATCGACTACGCATTTGACGTCTTGTCAGAGATAACCGGCAAGGCTACAATCCACCGCGGGATATACGAAGACGGCAGAGACTCGTTAAGAGTTTACACCATTATCGGTGGCCTGAGTAGTCCTACTGAGCGGCTGGAAGAGCTTAGAAGCCATATGACCGTACAGGTTCGTTAATTAAGCGAGTACCTCGCGAATAAATGATTTTCATGTTCGCCGGGTGTGCTGCTGACTTTCCCTGTGGGACAGTCATAGGAACTCCTTACGGAGGACGCGGCATACCCGGCGAATTCTTTTAAATTATACTCCGCCTACGGCGGATTATGTCACATTTAATCTTCACGCTCATGCTATCCTGAAAATTCAAGCTTTCCGGCCGCTTGCTTCAGTTTCAAAAATAGGTTATCGTATATGCCGACAAAACAAATGAAATCGGTAAAGACAACCATAATCTTAAGTCTTTTTGTGATGCTTTCAAGCTGTCAAGGCTCGCCTGCCGGCGGTCAGGGTTCGGTTAAGACCGGATTGGACCGTGTGGGCGCATACAAAGAAGTGTTCCAGGGCAAGCGCCTTGGAATCATAACCAACCACACTGCATACAACAGTAACGGCGAATACATAGTAGATGTATTTAGGGGTATGGCCGGCGTGACGGTTACCGCCCTTTTCAGTCCTGAACATGGCCTATGGGGTAAAGAGCGGGATGCCAAAAAAATTGATAGCCAAATCCACCCTGTCTATCATTTGCCCGTTTACAGCCTATATGGACAGACGCAAAAACCCACAGGCGAAATGCTGCGGGATATAGACGTTCTGGTTTTCGACATACAGGACATCGGCGCCCGATTCTACACCTACATTTATACGATGTCTTTGGCAATGGAAGCAGCGGCAGAAAATGGTAAGGGTTTTATTGTCCTGGACCGTCCGAACCCCATAAACGGCTCTAACGTTCAAGGCAATGTTCTCGAAATGAGACTGGCCAGTTTCGTCGGTTTATATCCTACCCCGGTTAGACACGGTATGACCGCAGGAGAATTAGCGAAAATGTTCAATGAACAAGGCTGGCTTGACGGCGGCGTTAAGGCCGACCTTGTCGTAATACCTATGAAAGGTTGGCGCCGCGGAATGTGGTACGACCAAACCGGACTAACTTTCATAAAGCCCTCGCCAAATATGCCTGACCTTGAAACCGCCGCAGTCTATCCGGGCTTGTGCCTTTTGGAAGGAACTAATGTTTCCGAAGCAAGAGGAACGAAAAGGCCGTTCAGGCAATTCGGTGCGCCCTGGATCGATTCAAAACGCTTAGCTGACCGGCTTAACAAATTGGACCTGCCGGGTATGTACTTTGAGCCGGTGCGTTTCACGCCTGCAAGCTCAAAATATCAAGGTCAAGAATGTAATGGTGTCCGGATTATCATAACAGAAAGGGACCGGCTTGAACCATATTACAATGGCGTTAGAATCGTCAATGAGATTTACCGGATGTATCCGCGCAACTTCCAATGGAAGGCCAGACACTTCGACCGTTTGTGTGGGACCTCAACGATTCGCAATGCTATCACAAGCCGGTCATCCCTGAATAAACTCCGGAATAAATGGCAAGCTGGGCTGGAATCTTTTCGAAAAATCAGAAACAAATATCTTATATACCCGGATTGAATCATTTGTGGAAACCCTGCTCGCCGGCAGGCTCGCCCGCCGCGGCGGGCAAGTCGGACAAGCCAAGTCAGAAGTCAGACGTCAGAAGACAGAAGTCAGACGTCAGATGGCAGGGTTTCTGTCTTCTGTCCTCTGTCCTCTGTCCTCTGTCTTCTGTTCTCTGTCCTCTGTCGTCTGTCCTCTGACTTCTGGTATCTCTTTCCTTTGCCGCCGAGCCGCTCGATAGCTAAAGCAACAGGTGAGTCCCGATTTTCTCGGGACTGGGCTTGCCGCTTCCCGGACTCTACTTCTTCCATCGCTTCGTGCAGGGCGATGCAGGCCTGCTCGTAACTGCACTCTGCCTGTTGAGCAATCAGGCGCGAGCCACGGTCTATAAGTTTCTTATTACTCGGTGACAGCCAGACCATTGCATTACCGATGACCCGACCCATGCGAACCATCGTCGCGGTAGAAAGCGTATTCAGAATTAGTTTAACGGCAAGATGATGCCACAACTGCAACGGCGAATCCGAGAGACTGCATGGAAAGTGAAATGTTTCGTCGGTGGGAGCGGCAACATCCGCCGACCCTACGATTAGTGCGGCTGTTTTCTTGTACTGCGAGCCAAATTTCTGCAAGGCTGTGCGAATCAGACGGTCTGTTCGGCCCCCGGCAGTTACCACTACCAATGCTGAGTCAGGTGCATCGGTACGCGAAGGGTCGGGTTCGTTGCCTATCATAAATTTGTATATCTCGGAATTGTCAAGTTTTGGCGGCTGGGCCTTTAGACCGGCCGGCGCTTTCAATTGTTCATAAACCTTGCGCCCCCACTTCAGACCTCGTGGTTCACGCTGCAGCAGCTCATGCCAGGCCTTTTCAGTAGTGCGGAATGGGTCTTTTACAAAGGCCCATGAGCTTGGAGAACGATTGTCTCCATATTTTCGAAAGGCCGGCAGCATAAACGTCGGAGAGCGCTCAGTTGTATCTGTCAATACGTCTAACAGGAATGAATCGGCCATATATGTTACAAGGCCCCGGCGGCGATAGATGCCTTCTTCGAATCTTGTCGCACGAGCTAACGTATCGACCACTTGAGGGCTTGAAAGTTGCTCTATGAGTTCGGACAATAGTCTGAGGTAATCACCGGCTTGGCGCTCCTCGAGTCCTAATTTCGCCGCCTGCATCGGCGACAGCCGCTTCCGCAGAAAACGAACTAAAGCAATTTCAAGGGCACTGCCGACAACGAACAATTCAGCCGTCGTGGCCTGCATTCTTGTCGAGCCGGTGATTGCCATCGGGCCGGTTGTCAAATCGAGCTTGGTGATACGCGGTTCCTCAATCACTTCACGCGAGCGTTTGACATAACGACACAATACTTCGGTAGGGTTGTTATAGACAAAAAAGACCCTCGCTCCGGCATCAAGTCCCTCCCAGGCTGTGCCGATTACAAAAGGGGTTTCTCCACCTTCCGTGATGGCAACGACAACATCGCCGGGGCCAACGCCTCGTTCTCTTAACTGGTACCGTCCGAAGTCCTGAAAATCTTCGTACCCTTCGACCGATTTTATCAAAGCAAAATCACCTCCGGCCATCACACTATAGACGCGGTCCCCCATCTTGCCCATCTCCGGCGACACTTTCTTGATTTCGCCCAAGAACCGCCGCCAGGCCGATTCAAGAAGTATGCTCAACCGTCCCGTGGCTCCGCAGCCGGTAAAGTAAATCCGCTTGCCGGTACTCAGAGCTTTGACAAACGCTTCAATGAGTTCTCGGAACGAATCCTGTTGGAGAACTTTCTTCATTGAAAGAGGGATGTCATCATCAACGGATTGTAGCTGTTTGATAGCTGCGGGCAGGTCGTCTTCGGCTGTTTGCGAGAGCGTTTTGGTTTTAGGATGAGATGATTCAGTCAACAATTCACCTAACCGAAACGCCCGTTCCCGGCTGAGGAATTCTTCGGCTCTTTTAATTGCATCTGACATTACAGCTCCCTGATACTTATATATCCAAGGAATATTCGTATCATTTTACATGGACAATGTAAATACACTTTTCACCCATCAAGTACATTGCGGATAAAGCGAAGCCGATATATAATCCATTTGGTAACGGTCAGCGTCAACAAAAGTTTGCATTAGTAAATAGAGGGTAAGACAGTAGTGAGCAGCCGTATTCGGGAAATTGCAGCCAAAAAGAAAATGCGGGTTGCAGGTCTGATGTCAGGAACATCCGTTGATGGAGTTGACGTTGCCGTAGTCGATATCACCAAGCAAAAGGTCCACTTGCTGGCTTTTGACGTATTTCCATACCCCCCTGCTTTGCGCAGGGAAATCCTTCGTCTATGCCGTCCCGAATCAGCCCGATTGGACAATATATGCCACTACAATTTCGTTTTGGGCGAAGTTTTTGCCGATGCAATCATCAAGCTTTGCCGTAAAAGCAGCATTTCTCTAAGCTCAATTGACCTGGTAGGCTCACATGGCCAGACAATATATCATAACCCTCGAGGCAGGCGCTACAGCCGAACGACAATACGTTCCACTCTGCAGATTGGAGAACCCTCTGTAATTGCTCACCGCACCGGCATTACTACGGTAGCGGATTTCAGGCCTCGCGACATAGCAGCGGGAGGCGAAGGTGCCCCTTTGGTACCCTACGCTGATTATTTTTTATTTGGCCACAATAGGTTGTCTCGCGCCGTCCAGAATATTGGTGGTATTGCCAATGTAACTTTCCTGCCGCGCTGCTGTAAGCAGGATGATATTATCGCCTTTGACACAGGCCCGGGGAACATGGTAATCGACAGCATCATCCGGCTCATCAGTGGCGGTAAGCAACGCCTCGACCTGGCTGGAAAAATGGCAGCACAGGGCACGGTCGATAAAAGCCTGCTGAACGAAATGCTCCGGCACCCTTTTTTACGACGGCGCCCGCCAAAATCTACTGGCCGAGAAGAGTTTGGGGATTTCTTTGCCAATAGGATATACCAACAGGCCGCCCAAAAAGGCTTGTCTGACTTTTGTTTAGTAGCGACGTTAACCGCCTTTACCGCCAACAGTATCGCTCGGGCATACCATCAGTTCCTGCCGACGATGCCGGATGAGGTAATATTATGCGGGGGCGGTTCTCATAATGACACGCTGGTGGAGATGTTGCGAAGCGAGCTGCCGAATGCTAAGATGCTCTCTACCGAAGATTTTGGTATTAGTGTCGATGCCAAGGAGGCTGTTTCGTTTGCTATTTTAGCCTGGGCAACTATAAACGGGCTTACTAATAACGTGCCCGGAGCCACCGGTGCCGACCGGCCGGTTATTCTGGGAAAGATAATACCGGTATGACAAGAAAACATAGACTTTTGCCGACTACCGAGAAACGCAACCGCGCCAGCGAAAATATCGACAAGCTATCGACAAAGCAGATCGTCGAACTTATTAACGCCGAAGATGCGCTTGTGCCCGCTGCCGTGGCGCGGCAGTCTAAACAAATTGCTGCAGCGATTGATTTGATTGTAGCGCGGTTTAGAAAGGGCGGACGGCTATTTTACGTGGGAGCCGGCACAAGCGGCCGGCTGGGCGTGTTGGATGCCGCGGAGTGCCCACCTACTTTTGGTGTGCCGCCTTCACTTGTACAGGGTATCATTGCCGGTGGCCGAGGTGCGCTGGTCCGGTCAGTTGAAGGGGCTGAAGATTGCGCCCAGGATGGTGCTATATCAATAAAGAAGATACGGGTCCGACCAAGTGACGTCGTGGTTGGCCTGGCGGCGTGCGGTATGACCCCTTTTGTGCACGGCGCTCTCAAAGAAGCCCGGCGAATAGGGACAGCGACCATTTTTGTTACCTGTGCGCCGGAGGCCGTCGAGCAGCTCCCTGCTGAAATCATTATCAATCCGGTCGTCGGCCCGGAAGTTATCACTGGTTCAACCCGTATGAAAGCCGGTACCGCAACGAAACTGGTACTCAATACTCTCACAACAGGAGCAATGATCAAATTAGGCAAGGTCTATGGCAATCTTATGGTTGACCTGCAGGCGACAAATGAGAAATTGCGCGACCGGTCGCTGCGGATTGTGATGGAGATGACCAATCTCAGCCGACCCGGCGCGAGGAGACTGCTCAGCCGCGCACAGGGAAAAGTTAAAGCTGCTGTTGTAATGCACTTTCGCCGGACGAATTTAGCGGGCGCCACAAAAATACTTGACGAATGCGACCAGTTTCTGCGAAAAGCTATTGAGGAGACATCGTGAATCCCATCGTAGCTCAGGCAGGCACACTAAGCGGGCTGGACTGGGGCATTGTAGGCGTCGGCGCCGCGCTTCTGTTCGTCATCTCATACGTTTTCGGACGCGAGGAAAAGGACACGGACGACTTCTTCCTCGGAGGCCGACGCATTCCACCTATCGTGGCATGTATGTCGTTCGTGGCCACCGAGATCAGCGCCCTGACAATTGTCGGCATCCCGCACACGGCCTTCACCGAGAACTGGCGATGGCTCCAGTTCCTGGTCGGGTTGGCCCTGGCCCGGCTCGTCGTTGCGTTTCTATTCATTCCTGCCTTCTACAAACACAACTGCACCAGCATCTACGAGTTCTTAGGTCACCGATTCGGACCGGCGACCCAGTACACCGGCTCAATCTATTTCTTCATCACACGTCTTCTGGCTTCGGGCGTACGCCTTTACGCAACGTGTATGGCTGTCGGTATCATCATGGGCTGGCCCCTGGCCGCGACGATAACTTTATTCACCATCATTAGCATTGTCTTTATTGCCTTTGGCGGCATCAAGGCGGTCGTCTGGGCAGGCGCTTACCAGGCACTGTTCTTCGTTGTCGCCGGCGTCATGGTCGTCGTTTATCTCGTTCAGCACATCGACGGCGGCTTGACCACAGCCTTACAGACCGCGCACGAGGCAGGGCGCCTGAGCACATTCTATTTCAAGTTCAACTTCAACGAGCCTTCCACGTTCTGGGCTTTTTCGGCCAGCGGGTTCTTTATTGGCCTTGTCTCCTTCGGAACAGACCAGGAAATGGTACAGAGACTGCTCACCGTCGAGACGCGAAAGGGTAGTCAGAAGACCATTATCTCCACCATTTTCACCGTCCTGCCCGTTTACTGGCTCTATCTGCTTATCGGCACGCTGCTCTATGTGTTCTACGATCAGAATCGCTCCCTGCCCTTGCCCCAGCCCGATGA
>JADFJC010000035.1 GCA_022566315.1 Planctomycetota bacterium | reverse complement strand
TCGCGGTTCAACAGAATTCAATAGAATACACGAAGTTCGCTACTGATTAGGGGAAAAAGTCAAACGGTGTGCAGTGCACACCCTACCCTTTCTTTCAGAAATAATGGTGGGGCAAGCCCCACCCTACAGCCTAAACGACCCCTCCCTTACGGTCGGGGCTCTGTTGTGATAAGGGTGATAACCTTTCGCAGGAATGACAAATCACATATTCAAACTTTACGCAATACTACCCATTAACGGTAAGAGCCGGTTTTTTTATTGTTTTGATTATGGCGAGAATGATTGGGTATATGTTGACGTATGACGCTTTCGGGACGGACCCCCCAACACCCTTCGGGGTTAGGGGGCTAAACAGTCAAAGTGGTGCGAAATCTTGACTGTCGTCAGACAAGTATCGTACCCTACCTTCTAAATCTGCAATTCCCGCCAAAATCTTCTTATCGTTCGAAGAACGGGAAAAGCTTTTTCAGGACGGCGAGCCCAATTTATGGCCGGGGCCGGTGGTATATAGCCGTTTCTTCGGCTCGATGTTGATGTGGGAGGAAACGACCTTGCCGACAAAGATTATGTGGTCGCCGGCGGGTATCTGCGATTCGAGTGTGCATTCGAAATTGGCGACAGCATCACTTAACAGGACCGAATCAATGGATTTTGCAGGTTCGGTTTTGCAGTCGAACTCGGCGAATTTGTCGGTGTTGCGGCCGGACTTCGAGCCGAAGAATAACGCAGCATCGGCCATATCCGAGGATGGGAACGCAATGGTAAAGCTCTTTGAGTGCGTGATGGCTTCTATCGAGTAATGCTTCTTTGCGACGGCTATTGCCATCATTGGCGGGTTCCCCGATACAATCATTGTCCAGCCTAATGTAACAGGATTGGCACGGCCAGCTTTGTCCTTTGCGATGGCGATTACGACCTGCTCGGGATATTTGGTTCTGACTGCATCGGAATATTCAGTTTGTTTTTGCATTGCTTTTCTCCGTAATTGGTTTTATATTTAGCGCATAAAATTCAGTGTATAGCACATAGGTTATAGAAAAGACCGAAGAACGTAAAGAGAAAACTGTCGCCGTGCCGGCGACTGCTAAACAAGACCCTCGTCGCCGTGCCGGCGACTGCTAAACGAATAGGAAACACCGGTGGAACTTAAATGGTTTCAACGCCATAATCAGTTTTAACAAGGAGAAATAAATGGACACAATAGGTTTTGTCGGTAGTGGTAATATGGCTGAAGCTATGATAAATGGTGTTCTGAAGGCCAATGTTTACAGGCCTGGTAAGGTTTTTGTCAGTGATGTCCGGCCTGAAAGACTCGTGTACCTGCGGGAACACTACGGTGTAAGGACGGCGGAGGACAACGCGGAGCTGGCCTCGAAAGCAGATATTCTGGTTTTGAGCGTCAAGCCACAGAATATGTCTGAAGCACTGCAAAGCATAAAAGATGTTATCAAGCCAGATGCACTTGTTATATCCATCGCGGCAGGTATAAAAACCACCAATATCGCAGCGGTGCTTGGTGATGTGGCAATAGTTCGCGTTATGCCGAACATGCCGGCCTGGGTTGATGAAGCCGCCAGCGTGTTATTCGCCAATGAGAAAGCGGCAACAAGAGTGGAAATAGCACGGCTGATTTTCCTCTCGGTGGGCAAAGCCATTGTGATTGAAGATGAAGGTCTGCTGGATGCAATTACGGCGGTAAGCGGGACGGGACCAGCTTACTTTTTCCTTTTGATGGATGAGATGATAAGAACAGGTATCGAACTTGGTCTGCCAGAAGATGTGGTGAGAGATTTGGTTCTGCAGACTGGTAAGGGTGCGACGCTTTTAGCTGAGAAGGCAGCCGAGGAAGGTGAAGGCCCCGCCCAGCTTGTTGAGCGAGTTGCCACTCCAGGGGGAACAACTGAAGCGGCGTTTAAGGTTTTTAGCGATGGCAAATTCGGTCCATTGGTGGGGTCTGCCATAAAAAGGGCATGCGAAAGAAGCCGAGAACTTTCCGGTGGTTAGACGAGCCGGGCAATATAATCGAACTATATGGTTAAATTGTATCGGGTTGTGAAGCGTATTGGAGAAAAATGAACAGCACACGAAGCAAAACTACAAGAAAGTTGGAATTGGCCGCTTTTAGAAATGAAAAAGTTTTTCCGGGCTGTGACGACCCGGAGGTAAAAGAGTCATTTCCTCGCGCAGTTGCTCAGGTCAGGCAAGAATTAGGGAAAACCTATCCTCTGTTCATCGGTGGTAAGGAAGTATTTACGGATGATACTATTGATTCAATAAACCCAGCGGATCCAGATGAAGTTATCGGTCGAGTGTGCCAAGCCGGTACGAAAGAAGTGGAAGAGGCACTTGCAGCGGCAGAAAAAGCTTTTCAAACCTGGCGGGATACTTCACCAAGTGAACGGGCAGAATACTTGGTTAGGGCGGCTTCAATCGCTCGTAAGCGAATATATGAATTCTCTTCATGGCAAGTTCTGGAAGAGGGCAAACAGTGGGCCCAGGCCTATAATGATTTGTGTGAGGGGATTGATTTTCTGGAGTACTACGCCCGTGAGATGCTGCGTCTGGGTGAGCCTCAAGATATGGGCAGTTACATCGGTGAAATCAATCAATACTTTTATCAGCCCAAAGGTGTTGCAGTTGTCATTTCACCGTGGAATTTTCCATTTGCTATCAGTTGTGGCATGTGTTCTGCGGCTATCGTTAGCGGCAATTGTGTAGTTTTCAAGCCCTCCAACCAGTCGCCCGTGGTTGGGCATCAACTCGTAGAGATATTCAGAGAAGTGGGTCTGCCGGAGGGCGTTTTCAATTATACTCCTGGGCGAGGTTCGGTTATAGGTGATTTTCTCGTGGACAGTCCGAAGACGAGCATTATCGCTTTCACCGGGTCTATGGAAGTTGGCCTTAGAATCATAGAAAGAGCTGGCCGTACGCCACAGGGGCAGAGTTCGGTAAAGAAAGTTATTTGCGAAATGGGTGGGAAAAACGCCATTATAATTGACGATGATATTGATATCGACAAGGCGGTGAGTGGGGTAATCTATTCGGCATTCGGCTATCAAGGGCAGAAGTGCTCGGCGTGCTCGCGTGTTATCGTGCTTGAGGCTATATACGATAAGTTCGTCGAGCGTTTGCTTGCATCCGTTCGCAAGTTGAAGATAGGGCCTGCCGAAGAGCCTGGAAATTATATGGGAGCAGTTATTGATGAAGCTGCTCAGAAAAAGATTCTGCAATATATTGAGCTTTCGAGAAAAGAAGGCAATATTCTTTATTGCAGCGAAGTGCCCGGTAAAGGCTTCTATGTTCCGCTGACTATTGTGGAAGGTATCAGTCCGGAAAACCGTTTGGCTCAGGAGGAAGTCTTTGGACCGGTGCTGGCCATTATGCGTGCCCGAAATTTTGAGCAAGCTCTTGAATGGGCTAATTCAACGCGATTTGCCCTGACAGGCGCGGTATTCAGCCGCAATCGAGAGCATTTGGAAAGATGCCGCAGGCAATTCCGGGTGGGTAATCTTTACTTCAACCGCAACTGTGTCGGAGCTATGGTGCAACTACAGCCTTTCGGTGGTTTCAAGATGTCCGGGGCAGGCACCAAAGCCGGCGGCCCCGACTACCTACTGCATTTTATGGACCCTCGTTCGGTAACCGAGCAGCCCCTGAGTTAACAGATGAATTCAGGCCGAACGGGAGGCATTTTGAAACCCGTATTTATGTTTATTCGACGATGATTGCCTCGACCGGGCATTCGTCGGCTGCCTGCTGAACGGCATCCTCGTGCTCAGCGGGAACATTATCGACGATTACCTGGACCACCTCGTCGCCCATTTCGAAAACTTCAGGACTGGTATCCACACAAAGCCCGCAGGCAGTGCAGGTGTCTTCAATTCTAACTTTCATAATAGATCCTCTTTGTAATCAATTCCGCCCCAGGCGGCCCTTCGATATTTATTCCGCCCAAAGACAGCGGATATGCGATACTGATAACCGACTACTTAATTTACCGTTGCCGGGAAAAATGTCAATTTAAAATTTTTATGGAAATTTCCATCTTCTCTGCTATACTACCGATATACTGGAGCACGATAAATAATCGGTAGTAAATAGTCAATAGTCAATTACAAATGTCTTATACGGTTCTTGCAAGAAAATACAGGTCGCAAACGTTCGATGATATCATCGGTCAGGATCCTATCGCTCAGACGTTGAAGAACGCCATAAAGACCGACAGGGTCGCGCACGCCTACCTCTTTGTTGGCACTCGCGGGGTCGGTAAGACTACTATGGCGCGAGTGCTGGCAAAAGCGCTCAATTGCCTTGCCGTCGATGAGCCAACCACAAAGCCGTGCTGTAAGTGCAATAGCTGCATTGCAATAAACATCGGCGAAGATATCGACGTCATCGAGATAGACGGTGCATCAAACAATAGAGTTGATGAAATTCGTGAGCTTCGTGAGAATGCGATATACCGTCCTGCGCGTTCAAGATTTAAGATTTACATTATCGACGAAGTTCATATGCTCACTGTTTCCGCTTTCAATGCACTTTTGAAGACATTGGAAGAACCACCCAGCCATATCAAGTTTATTTTCGCCACCACCGAGCCGAACAAGGTCATTCCGACAATCCAATCGCGATGCCAGAGATTTGACTTCAATAATATAGTGCCTGCCTCAATAGCCGGGCAGTTGAAGTCCATACTCGAACAGGAAAAGATAAAATACGAAGAGGATTTGGTCTTGCCATTGGCGAAAATGGCAAACGGCTCGATGAGAGATGCCCTGAGTCTGTTAGACAGAATGATAAGCACCGGTATCGAACCGCTGAGCAGCCGGTTAGTTGAGGAGTTTTTAGGTTGCCCGAACAGCGAAAAAATCTGGAATCTCATCGGTCAAATCGGCGACAGCGATGCAGCAGAGACACTTGCCGCGGTAGAGGCTTTAATCAGTACCGGCATAAGCGAGGTCCAGATCGTTGATTCGCTTATCGATTATATGCGGGATTTGATGGTGGTTAAATCTACAAGTCCCGAGAGCGAACTTTTGATTTTGACCCGCCAGCAGCGACAACGAGCCAACGAATTAGCTGAAAAATTTGATATTGCCGGGCTTGTTTACAACATTTCGACGCTGGAGAAGCTTCGATGGGCCATCAAAAACAGTGATACAAGCCGTGCACTTTTAGAAGCATCGCTGTTGCGATTTGCCTTAAGCGAACATTTCCTGAATGTGGATGAGCTTCTTTCGCAATTGCAGTCAGGTGCATCTGCCGGCATAAAAAAAAAGCGTCCGGTAGCCCATAACATACCCATCAAAACCATAGCCCAGCCAACGAAATCGAAAACCAGCGAACCGGTTGATTTATCCGGACTGACTGACATACACTCGATACAAAGCAATTGGCAGAGTCTCTTAGGCGTTATTACCGCCAAACTCGGGCCAAGTACCGGCGGGCTGTTAAGCTCTGCTGTGCCAACTCAATTTGAGAATGGCGTGTTGACTCTTGAGTTCGGCGCATCGGCTCAAATGCAAAAAAGAATGTGCGAAAGTAACGGGCGAATGGAGCAAATCCAGGCCCTGCTGTGCGAACAGCTCTCAACGCCTGTGAGATTGAAGTTTGAAACCGCTGCCGACGAGCAGAGACAAGGCGAGCCAACTGCGAACCAGCCGAAGACCAGCAGCCAAAGAAGAAATGAGCTGATTAACGACCCCGCGGTCAAAACAGTTCTTATAGGCCTGGATGCAACAATTACCGGCACCGAAGAGGAGTAGAAACTCTTATATAGAATTTAGAGTTATGGTGGTGCTGTGCTAAATACGAAGAGACCTCCAAATAAATTTGGCTGAGAAGAAACCCGCCGAGTAAATCGGCGGGCTAAATATAACGGTATGAACCCCCACCACAGGGGTGGTGGCTAAACAAAACCCCACGTGAAACGTGGGGCTAAATACAAGAACCCCCAAATGAATTTGGGGGCTAAACAGAAAACCCTGGGTGGAACCCAGGGCTGAATATTTTTGGATTCCGTATCAAGTACGGAATGACAATAAGAAATTCCCGCTTGTCAGATTTTCGCAGTGACTTTATCAGGTTCGTGGTCTTTGATAAAGGGCTTAAGCGATTGTGGCTCAGCGACTTTTCGGTAACCCATCGCTTTTATAACTTCAAGGACCTCTGTCCAGGTTGGAAAGGGTCTTGTATTTTTTTTCTTATATTCTTCGATGGCTAAAAGAAACTCAAACTGCTCATCGGACATCTGCCCTTGTTCAGCGGATTTTCGTTCATCGGTTAGCCGTCTGCCTGGCCCTCTCCGGCGGTCCAGCCCCAAACGCCTGTCAACAACACTTTGCCTATTGTCCCGGCCTTTGCGACGCTCTGGAATATGTTCTTTATCCATTATATTAACCCTGTATTTTTCACTTTGTTGGTTTTGCAAATATGAAAACAGTTAATAACTACTCCGGCAAGAATTACGACACGCTGTTCGGCTTTGAGAATTCGCCAGCGATTAGAAGCCTAAAAGTCCTCTTCAAAAAGCTCATCGTCGAAATCGTCGTTATCTTCGTCTTCCAATGAGTAATCATAGAAATCATCATAGGCGTTCTGGGACTCGATTATAACGTGTGCTTCATCAAGAAAATCTTCGAGAACCATTACGGCGATTTCGTTGGAACCTAATGATTGCTCTTCCTGCTCATTTATTACGGCAGAGACACCATTAACTTCCAGCAGAGTTTTGTACTCTCCGGCCTGCTCCAAATTCTCGGCTAAAGTAACAACAACGTACCCCTGCATTTTGGCCTGCGGTCTATGGCCTTTCTTAGAGCGCTTTGCCATTTTATTCCTCCAAAACAAACTCGGGCCCTATTCTCTATTGACTATTTTCTATTGACTATTGACTATTGGTTTGAAATCTAAAATCCAGTTTTTTTTCTCTCCGTAGTCAATATTCAATTGTCAATAATCAATCACTTAACCTCTCATTGGGATGTTTTCGTCAAATTAGACTCCATAAATTATCAAAAATTAGGAACTTATAAGAAAAACTTTGATTTGTGGATTCCGGCTGCTGGGACAAATTTTTAGCTACCATCACGATTATTGTAAAAATTTACCTTTTGAGGGTATTTTTTTGTTGCAAACTCTTCTGATTGTATGTAATAACAACGCTAAATAATGTTCCGGACTTAAGTATTTGGTACCGGAGTAATTACAATTTAACCTTTTGACAGGGAGTTTTTAGAATGGCAAACAAAGAATCTTTGGTTGTAGCCAGCAAAATTAAGGCCTACATCAAAAGCAAAAAGATGATGACCTCATCCGACGCCCTCGGAGCAATCAGTGACAAGGTCTATTGTATGCTTGACGCTGCCATAGCCCGAACCAAGGCCAATCGTCGCAGCACAGTCAAGCCACATGATCTGTAGGCCCCGTTAGAAGCCCTTCGGGGTGTTTATTTCTGACAGGCAAATACGTTGCTCGCTAACATCTTTTGACTACACATCTTACGTTTGCAGCAGCGTTATTTGAAATAAGCCATTCCGCTTTTTTCGAGAGCGGAAGGGCTTATTTTATAAGTGCGTAAAGACATCCACCCAAGTCCCTTCGGCTATAAGGCATTAGTTGAAGGTACAATTCACAGCGTTTTCAAACTCAAAACTGACTAATATAGTCCCAATAATGAGAAGACCTGTAAACCACAGCCTATTTTGAGCCTGCCGAAAGAAAAATAGCAGTAATCGGTCTGTTGATTAGCTACCGGCCTATAAAATATATCATATCAACGTCAAAATTCGCATTTTGGGGGATTTTTTTTTAACTTATACCCGTGAAAACTCCGATTTATATAGTAGATATTGTGGTAAATAGCGTATTTTGTGTCGGCTTCAGGTTAAGTATAGTGTAATTTCTTGCCGATGATTGTATTAAAACACTGTGAAGCCAGGTTTTTGGAGCGTGACAACAAGGAATTATGTAGTGAGTTACTGCCCCAAAAACGCTGATTTACCTGGACAAGTATTTGTTGTCCAACACTTTGGCTTCACTACTGAATAGTGGACGGACCTGCTAAGCAGCCGGGCAGCGCACATATAATTGGAAATGTAGGGCTGAGGAGGAAGTTTATCGTAACTTCTTACTGAATAAATGATTACGAAAATAAACCAATGGGGAGACAGATGAGAATTTTTATGTTAGGTTGGGAGTTTCCACCGTTTATCAGCGGTGGTCTGGGTACAGCCTGCTATGGGCTTACCAAGGCGATGGACCAACTTGGGATGGAAGTTACCTTCGTTCTGCCAAGAATGGTCGAGAGCGGTTATGCTACTCATGTTAAGCTGCTAAGCCCAAGCTCCTGGACATCCGCCACATCTTTTAAGTTCAGTGAACTAAAAAATGTAAGATTTCACGCAATCAACTCAGCGCTGGAGCCATATTCAACACCGGATGCTTACCGTCAGCGTATCGAAGAAACTTTGCGACAAAAACAAAAAATGCACGGCAGCACCATCAGCGCAGCCAGCCAGCTCATCGCCGGCGATGACTACAGCAAAGATATGTACACTGAGGTCTATCGTTATGCTGCGGTTGCCGCAGAATTGGCTAAAGATGAGCAGTTTGACATTGTCCACGCCCACGACTGGATGACTTATCCAGCGGGAATTGCAGTAGCAGCTATAAGCGAAAAACCGCTGATTGTGCACGTCCATTCGACAGAATTCGACCGCAGCGGCGAGCACGTCAACCAGATTATTTACGACATCGAGCGGGAAGGTATGGAGCGGGCGGACAAAGTAATCGCTGTCAGTCATTTTACCCGTAGTACGGTAATCAGCCGATACGGTATTAGCGGTGAAAAAGTGGAAGTGGTCCATAACGGTGTCGAGCACAACGGTAACTGGTCTTTGGCCGAAACCGGCATCAATACAAATGAGAAAATCGTCCTGTTTTTGGGCCGAATCACAATGCAAAAAGGCCCGGAGTATTTTCTCCAGGCAGCCAAGAAGGTCCTGGAAATGATGGATGACGTCAAGTTTGTTATGGTCGGCTCCGGCGATATGATGTACCGGTCGATTGAAATGGCGGCAGAACTCGGCATCGGACATAAGGTCCTGTTCACCGGCTTTTTGCGAGGCGAAGATGTCCAAAAGATATATAAAATGGCAGACCTGTACGTGATGCCTTCGGTATCGGAACCGTTTGGGATCGCACCGTTGGAGGCGTTGAACAACGATGTGCCCGTCATAATAAGCAAACAAAGCGGTGTATCGGAAGTTTTGACTCATGCTCTGAAAGTTGACTTCTGGGACACCACCGAGATTGCCAACATGATTATAGCGGTATTGAAATATCCGCCGCTGCAAGAGACGTTAGCAAACCACGGCAATTTTGAGGTCAGAAAATTACGATGGAAAGACGCAGCAGCCAAGTGCATAAGAATTTATGAAGAGACACTGGTTGCGGTTTGAAAGCATCAGGCAAAGAATAAGCGCAATACGAGAAACGAGATTATGCCTTCTGTATGTTTCTATTTTCAAGTTCATCAGCCAATGCGGCTAAGACACTATACGGTGTTCGACAAAAACGACCGTTATTTTGACGATTACAAGAATGCTACTATATGCCGGAAGGTTGCAAATAAATGCTATCTTCCCGCCAATCGATTGATTCTCGATTTGATACGCCGATTTGACGGGCGATTTAAGGTTGCATACAGCATAACCGGGGTATTATTGGAGCAGCTCCTTTCATTTTCGCCGGAAGTTATGAGCACATTTGACGCCCTTGCGGAAACCGGGTGTGTAGAATTTTTAGCTGAGACGTATTATCACAGTCTCAGTTTTTTATACTCGCGTGATGAATTCATAGAGCAGGTTGACAAACATATCGAAACTATTGACTATTATTTTGGTCAGAAACCGCGGATATTCAGAAATACGGAATTGGTATATAACAATGATTTAGCCGCTCTTATCGAGTCAACGGGTAACTTTGACGCGATAATAACCGAAGGTGCAGACCATATATTAGGCTATCGAAGCCCTAATTTTGTTTATAAGCCCAAGGGCTGCAACAAATTGAAACTTCTGCTGAAAAACTATTCGCTGAGCGATGACATTGCGTTTAGATTTTCGAATCGTGACTGGCCCCAGTGGCCTTTGACGGCAGATAAATTCGCCCAATGGATAAGTAATGTCAATGGCAACGGCAATGTGGTCAACCTGTTCATGGACTATGAGACATTCGGCGAACACCAATGGGAAGATACGGGCATATTCGATTTTATGCGGCATCTGCCACAAGAGGTTCTAAAGCACCCTGACAACAACTTCAAAACCCCAAGTGAAGTAGTGCAAAGTTACCAGCCTGTTGATACAGTTGATGTGCCGCACATCATAAGCTGGGCTGATATCGAAAGGGACCTCTCGGCCTGGGTCGGAAACGCTATGCAATCCAATGCTATTCACGAGCTTTATCGGCTTGAGAAGAAAATCAAACAAACCGACGATGAAAAAATTATTTCAGACTGGCGAAAATTACAGGTATCAGACCATTTTTATTATATGTGCACGAAATATTTTGCTGACGGCGATGTACATAAGTATTTTAATCCTTATAATTCACCTTATGACTCTTATATAAACTTTATGAATGTTCTGGATAATCTTCACAGCCGTTGTTCCAGACTGCCGGGCGGGGAAGCATCTTCTCCCACAACAAAACAGAACACAACAGAGTGCTTTTCTGGTGCGGGGCCGCAAAGTGAAAATACGTCTGACTTGCAACCGGCAAAATAAATGTCCTGATTTTTTTATTACTCGAAGCAATTTTGATTTTTCTTCTTCAGAATATGGTGAATGGTAAATGGTGATTACCAATAACCAGGAGTTTTATAACGGAGTAAGATGATACAAGAAAAGGATTTTCCGGGGGCTTAATATTTTCCCGCGCTGACGTTTTTCGGAGTAAGATTGTGCTAACATTGCAAAAAGGCAACAATATATGGTCCCCGTTTCGCAATAAGTCGAAAAATGGGGGCCCATCAGCAGTATCCATATCGACCGCCAATCAACCTATTGAGAATTTATTGACCAGGGAATGGCTATTGACCAACGAGCGCGGCAGCTACGCATCATCAACCATCGCAGGCTGCAATACGAGAGGATATCACGGACTGCTCATCGGCTCTCTTAATCCGCCGGTCAACAGGATAATGGCACTGGCCAATTGCCTGGAGATGGTAATATTTGAAAGACAGACATTCAAGCTTTCAACCTTTGAATTCAGCGACAAATTTACACCGTCCGGCTTTATCCATCTGAAGCAATTTCGCCGGGATATCGCAGCGCATTTTGACTACGAACTGGACAAACTCAAACTGACAAAATCGGTATATCTTCTCCGCGATACAGATACGGTTGCCGTGGTCTATGATTTTACGAGTGTACATGAGCCGGTGGAGTTCGTTTTGAGGCCATTTGTCGGCCTAAGAGACTTCCACACGCAGCAAAAATCCCACGCTCCGTTATGTTCGCAAAAGCTCGGCGATGGTGTGCTGGTTCGTCATAATGTTCCGAATAGCTGTGAGTTGTTTTTGAGCTGCCAATCTGTTCACTCCGTTAGAGAGAAAAACGAAGTCTCTCACATGGTAAACTTCGAGAAAGACCGTCAATGGTGGTTTAATTTTTTATATCGCAACAATAGAGAAAGAGGTCAGGATTTTACCGAAGACTTGTGGACGCCCGGCTTTTTTAAGTGCCGGATAGAAACTCCTGTCAAAATTATTCTCTGGGCCAACCTGAGTCCGCCGTGGGCGCGTTGTAAGCCCGAGGAATTAGCCAATCTTGATATTGATGCAGTTCGCGAAGATTTGCACAGGCACCAGGAAAGCATAAAACGTAAAGCCAAAATTACACAACATAATCTTAAATTTCAAATTTCAAATTCCAAATTCCAAAGCAAAAAATTCTTTGAAGCGCTCTGTTTGACTGCCGAGTCGTTTATTGCAAAACGACAAATAAATTCGTCGTGCGTCGTGCGTGATGCGTATCGCGAGAAGGAAAATACGCAATACGAGTACAGAACCACCATTTTGGCCGGCTATCCCTGGTTTGCAGACTGGGGCAGAGATGCTTTCATAGCCTTACCGGGTCTGTTACTCTCAACCGGCAGGTTTGAAGAGGCAAAGTCGGTCTTGACCACGTTTGCCGCAGCGGCAGACGAGGGTATGATTCCAAATCGTTTTGACGACAGAAGCGGTACGACTTATTTTAACAGTGTCGATGCTTCTCTTTGGTTTATCAACGCAGCTTTTCAATACGTTGCCGCCAGCGGTGATTCAAAGACCTTCATGCAGGAGCTTATGCCGACAATCCGCTGGATTATAGACTCTTACCATAAAGGGACTCGGTTCGATATTCGCGCCGACTCCGATGGACTTATAACCGCAGGTAACAACGAAACGCAGCTAACATGGATGGATGCCAAGTATGACGGCGTTGCTTTTACGCCCAGATACGGAAAAGCGGTCGAGGTTAACGCCCTGTGGTATAATTCTCTTTGCCTTTTAGCCCAGTTCAAAAAAGACAGAGGACAGAAGACAGAGAACAGAGGACAGAGGACAGAAATTTTGTCTTCCGATTTGCGACTTCTGTCTTCTGAAATCGACAAAGTTCAGAGAAGTTTCTGTGAATTATTCTGGAATGAAAGTAAAGGTTACTTAAACGATTGCATTTTGCCTGATGGCTCGGTGGATGAGAGTCTTCGGCCTAATCAGATATTTGCAGTTTCACTTCCATTTTCACCATTGTCTGCCCATCAACAAAAATCAGTAGTAAAGGCAGTGCAAAACGAATTATTGACACCTTACGGCCTGCGAACGTTGAACGTTCAGGATAGTCGTTATAAAGGTGTATATACAGGCCCACAACAACAGCGTGACGAGGCTTATCACCAGGGTACAGTCTGGGCATATCTGATAGGGCCGTTTGTGGAAAGCTTCCTGAAAGTCAATGGATTCAGTCGAAAAAGCAGAAAAAAGGCGGCTGAATTTATCCAGCCTTTGCTGCAGCACCTGACCGAAGATGGGTGCCTCGGGTCTGTTTCGGAAATATTCGATGGCGATATGCCTCATAAGCCAAGAGGATGTATTGCCCAGGCCTGGAGCGTAGCGGAACTCATCAGGGCATATCAGTTGATAAACAGTTGAATTGAAGTGCCTAAAGTGACAGCTTGTCCCTTAGGGACGAGTTGTCATTCTGAGCGAAGCGAAGAATCTCCTTTTCGTTGGCCAGATCCTTCGGCTGCGCCTCAGGATGACACATAAGTGTCACTTTAGCTCACTTTAGGCACTTCAATTCTTCTCGAATCAGGCAGCCATCACAGGGACAGAATGCTCGAATGTTCTTTTCTGGCGTGGCGGGCGGCACTTCACAGCCCGGCATTAAAATGAATTTGTCCCCTCCTGTTTTCAGACACTGCCTGGCGGCCTCAGCAACATCCTGGGGGCTGCCCTCAAACAGGACACCGGCCGGGTTGAAATTTCCGCACAGCGTAACTTTAGGGCCGACAAATTCTCTGGCCTTGGCAAGAGAGACCATCCAGTCAACGTCTATAATATCCGCACCGCTTTGGGCCATGTATGAAATATGGTTTTTTATGTTACCGCAAATATGCAACTTGACGGCAGCGCCGGCTTCGTGAATAGCTGCAATCAACTTCTGCTCTAACGGCAAGACAAATTTTTTATACATATCCGGTGCAATCAGACTTGCTACCGCATCGCCAATGCCAATCATATCCGCACCAGCCCTTACTTGAGCGGTGGCAAAGGCAATTGCATTTTGGATTATTATCCGGCCTGCCTTGATAAACATTTCCGGCCTATCTACCAAGTCTAAGAATGTGTTTTCCACGCCCCGCAAGTCTGCATACTCGGCCATTGGGCCTTCCACCCAGCCCAAGACGCTGTGGGTCTGTCCGACTTTGTCGGCCATCTTCCGCACACTTTCAATCCGCTGCTTTGTTCGTTGTGCGTTTTCAATATCGAACGGTTTTACCTTCGATATATCATCCTGAGTTTTTATCAACACATCTTTCGGCTTTCCGACCCCGTCGGGCGGATATTCAAATTCCATCCCGTAGGCGGATGCCTCTCGCCAGGGGTCGCTTATCGCGCTTATCTGGTCGAGATTAAATGCTCTGATAACCGCAAGCTGTGCCTGGACCAGGACATCCCCATCGAGATAATAATCCCTGTAAGTGTGCCCGATGAACTTAGCTGCCCAGGCCATAAAGATAGGGGTAACAGCGGGACGGTCGTAAGAACCTCCCTTTAAGATCGCATAAATTCGTTCTTTCGGAGTCATAAATCGCCTTAATCCGTAAATAAAGTGCCTAAAGTGTCTAAAGTTTAGAGTGCCTAAAGTTATTTGTTTTTTTAACTTTAGCTCACTCCCGCTGCGACGCATCGCGGCGAGTTAGCTCCTGAACCAGAGCTAAAAACGAACCCTTTACCTGCTCAAATGTCGGTAGCCTTGCAGCTTTTCCAGTTCTTGACTTTTTAAGCCACTGAGGTGAAACCATAAGCAAATAATCGAAGCCGGCAGGAATGCTGTCCTGGCTTTGCCGAAAGGCTTCCCGCAACAGTCGTTTCAACCGATTACGTACAACTGCGTTTCCGCAGGATTTACTGACAGAAACACCCAATCGCGGATATCCACAATCGTTTTCTGCCATATAGAGCGTAAGCAGACCGTTGCTCAGACGCCGACCACGAGCCAAAACGGCTTTGAATTGCCTGTTATTGACAAGCCTTTTCTCTTTCGGAAACGAAAACTGCTTCATAAGGAATTTAGAAAGTGCCTAAGTCGCCATAGCGAGACCATCTGCCATTTCGCGTCTGTGCAAAACCTCGGCACTTATTTTGCGCAGTGTTTTAGAATAATCCAAGACACCGACGAGCTTATCACTGTCCTTGCCGGCCACTACGGTTACATTTTCCAAATGGTATCGTCTCATGTGCTCTATTACCTCTTCGAGCGGCTTATCCGGGGTCGTTTTGTCCCGCACAGGCTCGGCAACATCACAGGCGAGCAACCAGCCGCCCACATCCTGATTCGCAAACATCTCCTTGATGTCTGCGATAGTGATTATCCCTACAATCCGGGACTGATCGTCAATAACCGGATAATACACACTCTCAGAAGAACTGAACACCTCAAGAATCTGCTGCAGCGGCAAATCCTGCGTAATGGTTGTTGGGCTGGTATCCATAACATCGGCAACTGTATATGTCTTTATGAGGTCATCTTCTGTAATGTTAAGCCCTATTTCTCCGGCCCGCTTGAGGCCCACCTTGACCAGTATTGGGCCGATGATTTCCATCAGAAACGTTCCCGACATAACCACAATAACAATGATATGCCCAAGCTCCGAATCAAATTGCTGGCTGGCCATGATAGCAAGTCCTATAGCTACACCGGCCTGTGGAAGCAGGCAAATCCCTAAGTATTTGCGAACGACCGCCGGCGCTTTGGACCATTTCCCGCCGAACCAGGCCCCTACTATCTTTCCCGTCGCCCGGCAAAGAACATACACTAATATCATCACTACCATCCACGAATTTATCTTGCCAAACTGCATGTGGGCACCGGCAAGAACAAAAAACGAAATGTAGATGGGAGGAGCAAACTTCTTTACAAGCTCAAAAGTGGCCTTGCTCTGGCGAGGCATAAGATTGGCCACCGTGATACCTAATGCCATCGCGGGCAAAATCGGGTCGATTCGCGGTATCATTGAAATACCTACAACAAGCAAAAGAGACGCCAGTGCAAAGTCGAGGACTTTATCGTCGGCCTTGACAAACTTCAAGAGAAAGTACAACAGTACGCCCGCGAGAAACCCCAAGACTATCGCACCAGCAATTTCGCCTAACAATATAAGTGTCGTGCCCAAGACGGAACCCTGGCCGGTGCCAATCAGTGCCTTTGCTCCTGTTGCCGCAGCGCGATACAGCAACAATGCCAAAGCGTCATCAAGCGCCACGATGGCCAACACGGCGGTTGTCAAAGCTCCTCTGGTCTTATACTCCCACAACACGTTTACCGTCGCCGCCGGTGCAGTTGCAGAGGCAATGGCGCCAAGCACCAGCCCCACCGCAATCGATTCGGGTACGCTGCCGATTATAAACCACGCTACCACTGTCCCGCCAATCGCAGCCAGAAAAAAGGCACCCATCCCCTGTGAGAGAAGTATGATGAAAAACTGTCTGCCGTACTTCCTGAATACCTCCCCGCGCAGTTCCGCCCCAATCATAAAACCGATGATACCTAAGGCAAACATCATGAAAGGTTCGAGCTTGTCGATAGTGTGCGGAGTTATCACACCAAGGACATCACCCAGAAGTATCCCGACTACGATACAGCCAACGACCTGTGGAATGTGAAGTTTTTGAAAAAGACGTGCGCCGAACGCACCACTCAAAACAATCAGTCCGAACAGTAAAACCACGTTCAACTCAAATTGACCGGAACCATCACCGCTCGCAATCGCAACTGAATAAATCATAGCAGTTCCATCTTCAAAACCAATCAAAACTAAGGACTGGCACTATACATTATCAGCCCTTTGCTGCCGTGATAACACCTCGGCGCTCAGCGACCGGTGAACTGCACGACAGTCCAAAACACCGACAAAACCGTCATCTTCACTTGAAACTATAACCGGCAGGTGTTCGATATCAAGGTGTCTTGCTTTCTCGAATGCTTCTGACAATGCCATATCCGGCGTTACCTTAGCAATGATCGGCTCCATAATATCAAGCGCCACCAGCCAATCGTTTAACTCCTGGGTTGCGAAAGTAGTTCTGATATCGTCTAATGTAACTGCACCTATCAGCTTTTTATCGTTGTCAACAACAGGATAATAAAAGCTGTCGGTACTGCTGACCACTTTGACAACCTCACCCAGTGACATACCTGCCGAAATAACCGGCACTTTTTCATCCGTCACATCGCCGACACTGTGCGTCTTAATGAGGTCCTCTTCAGTGATATTCATCCCTACTTCACCGGCTTTTTTAACGCCAATCTTTGTGAGTAATGGGCCGATGAACTGGAGTATAAATACCCCTACTATTATCACCGACAGCATCATATCTTTGACTTGCCCTTCAAACCGGTGGCTTGCCATAATCAATAAAGCGATTGCAATGGTGCCCTGTTGATATAAACAAAAGCCCAGATATTTCCTTACCGTCGGCACAGCTTTAGAATATACGGCACCCCAGTATGAGCCTGTTGTTTTGCCGACGATACTGCCAACGACGTAAACAGCAGCCAACAGCCAGACTTGCCTGTTCATACTGACGTTCATTCTGGCACCAATAATCACAAAAAACAGGACATAAATCGGCGGAGAAAATTTGCGAATAAGCTCAAAACTTCTAAGACTTCGACGAGGGGAAAAGTTTACCAAGGTTACACCACAAGCCATAGACGACAGAATCACATCGAACTTCAGACTTATCGCCAAACCAATTGAGAGCACTATAGTGCTAATCGTGAAAATCAGAGTTTTCTCGTCGTCGTCAAGCTGCTTTATAATCCATCGCAATATCAGCCCCACTGCCAGCCCCAGTCCTAAAGAGCCTATCACTTCATAAAACGAGTGAAATATCATTTTTAAAAAACCGACTTCCTTATGGCCTATAAGAAAAGTCGCCAAACTGATGCTGGCGATGTACAGAATCAGAGCAAGGGCATCATCGAGCGCAACAATTGCCGTCAGCATCGTCGTAAGCGGTCCCCGTGTTTTGTATTCCCACAATACATTCATAGTCGAAGCAGGGTCCGTCGCGGCACAGATAGCACCAAACACCACCGCAAGCGCCAATGCCATGTGCCAGTCATAGAAGTACCAAAGCACAAGAAAACAGCTCCCCCCCACCAGTAGAAATGCCGCCAGGCCTTCAAACAGCAATATCGCTATAACCTGTCTGCCGAACTTTACAAAAATCTCACGTTTAAGCTCGCCGCCAATTAAAAAACCGATAACGCCCAGTGCAAACAGGTTGAATGGTTCAAGGGTCTCTATCGTCTGTGGTGAAATAACGTTCAGCAAAGGCCCCAGGATTACGCCGGTGGTTACGTAGCCGATTATCTGCGGGATGTGAAGTTTTTGGAATATCCTGGCGCCTACCGTCCCGGCGAAAATGGCAATTCCTATCAGCAGTATAATATTGACCTGCTCACTTTGGGCTGAGATGTTCGCCAATAATTCGTTCATTGTCGCACTCTGAAAAAGCAAAAAACAGAATACCGCCTATCGGAAAATATGCCTAAACCAACTACGTGCCACCAATATCCAAAAAAACCTATGCTAATCTCAAAATCTGTTTTGTCAAACGATTTTTGCTTGCCAGCCCAAGCGGTGCTATCTAAAGGCTTGTTGTGTTTTTTGAGCGCCGGTCTTTAATAGTTTTCGGCCCATTACTAAGTGCTCCGGCGAGAACCATATCCCTGAAATCGGCCATCGGGTCGTAAAGTTTCCTGCTCAAATCAACTGTGTTGACCATCAGGCCGGGGCGATTTTGCCTTAGCTGTTTTATTATTTTGCCGTCCGGCTGGATAAAACATGATGGATATGGGCAATAGTAGCCGCTCGAATTTGACATACTCGTCCAGAAATGGTTCGTTGCCGCCCGGCACTGCATTGTCTGTCGCATGATGTGCGTATGTACGCTTGGGCCTTTCTGGCGGGCGTTGTAAAACGACTGGAAAATGCAGTTGACTTTTTGCTTATATAATTGTCGATAAATCTCCGGAAACCGCAAATCAAAACATATCAGCAGCGAGCATTTCACGCCATTGACGGTGAAGTTCACAAACCGGTTGCCCGGCGTCAGCCGTCGCAAATCGCCAGGGGTACAGAATCTTTTGTCATAACGGCCAACAATCTTGCCATCAGGATTTATAAGGTAAAGACTGTTATGCGGCTTGTTCGGCTTAGTTAATGGGTGCGTGCTGCCCAGAACAACCCAAAGGCTCAATTCGGCGGCAAGTGCCATAATCTTTTGCGTTTCTTCTCTTAGCAGGTCCCAATCGTACCCCTCGAAGTTTGGAAAGTCGGTGCCCACGTAGCCGCTAAGAGCACACTCGGAGAAATGAACAATGTCAGCTTTGGCCTTTTTCGCTTTGTGTAAAAAAACACAGATTGTCCGTGAGTTTCGCTTTATGGAAACCCCCACGGCAAATTGGCAGGTAGCAATTTTAAGTACACCGTCAGCCATCACTAAGTTAGTCCGTTTATTGCTTTTGCAATTCTCAAATCAAATTCTTCCTTGATTAGTTTTCGATGAAACTTATTCAATTTAAGCTTGTTTCTTATCATTTAGAGCCAGACTGCCTCTTTAAGGATATGGCGAATCCACGGCATACCTTCCTGTGTCATTCTCTCTATTTCCTCGTTGGTGTAAGGAAAAACATCGCAGCTTACGGAAAGGTTCTCCGGAAGATAATCAGGAATTCTGTCCAGGAAACGTTTGGAGCTTTGCCGCAGAATTATCAGCAAGTCCACATCACTGGCCGGTCCGAAAGTATCGGTAGCATAAGAGCCAAAGAGCCCGACTTTTTCTACTTCCGGCCGGCTCTGTTTTACT
Source organism: Planctomycetota bacterium (assembly GCA_022566315.1). Classification (GTDB taxonomy): domain Bacteria; phylum Planctomycetota; class Phycisphaerae; order Sedimentisphaerales; family Anaerobacaceae; genus NIOZ-UU13. The sequence continues at coordinate 10,426 of JADFJC010000035.1, read as the reverse complement.
CTTATGGTATAATCCGCCAACTGACGCAAAATCTTGTTTTTATCAGCGAACACAACCTTCACAGAATTCGATGATCTATCGGGCATTTTTTAGTCCTTGAATAAATAAAACAAAATAGTATAAAACAAGAGGGCCTGGATTTCAAAGACATTGTTGATTATTTTTAGCTATATGATAAATTGAGATTGCAGGAAAAGATGAATTCTTACGGGCAGATGTAATGATTGAAATCACAGATAACATATCTATTCGTGAGGATGAGCTTATTTTCAAGGCCTCTCGCAGTTCTGGGCCGGGGGGACAAAATGTCAATAAGGTAAATACACGGATTACGCTGCTTCTTGATGTGGCGAATTGTGAGAGTTTTTCCGATGTGCAAAAGCGGCGAATACTCTCTCGCCTGGCGACGCGGGCCGACAAAAATGGCCTGGTAAGAGTTGCTTCGCAAAGGTTTCGAACTCAGAAGGCAAATCGCAGAGCCGCCGTCGAGCGATTGCAACAATTATTAGCTGAGGCCCTGAAGACCCGGCCGGTGAGGAAAAAGACCAAGATTCCGTATGCGGCCAAACAACGGCGATTGGAAGAAAAAAGACGGCGAAGTCTGTTAAAGCGGCAGAGAGCGAAAAGAAATTTGGCTGAGGATTTCGCGGATTAGAGGCAGCAGAACGAAGCGCAGTTATCAGCGTTTTCGTTTTCGGCGGACCATCACCACGAAAACCACGACCGCGGTAACAATAACGATTACCAGCACTTCCTTTGGACCGATTAACACAGCCGCCATAGTAATTTTGTCTTCCTTGTTTATTCAGCCTGTATCCGGCAGAGTCTTGTTCTTCAAACGTTTCCTTTGGTCGAGACTTTTATAGTTATTTTCGCTGAAAAGCAAGGAAATATTTTGCATAAAAGAGGCTTTCCCTGCAAGACCACCCCCAAACAAGCCTTCGACAAGCTCAGGCCAGGGTTTGAGGGTGGCACCCTGTATTTCATTAATAACTCAAAGCTCAATAAGATAAATCTGGTGGAGAGAGATAATTTTTTTTATATTAAAGTGCGTAACGGAACGTCATATTGATAGTGAAGGTTGATTATTAATCTTATTGGGTCGGCCTTAGATGCCGGAAGATAAGCGTCTAATTTGGGAGCTCAAACACGGGGACAAAGAGGCCCTGCGCCAAATCTACATGAAGTACAAGGATACTCTGCTGACGATAGCGACTTCTTTACTGCACGATGCTTATACTGCGGAGGATGTTTTGCACGATGTTTTTGTTTCTTTTGCCGCTGGTGTTGGAAGGCTTGAATTGCGAGTGAGTCTGCGGAACTATTTAATAAGCAGTGTTGTTAACCGTGTGCGGGATAGATTCCGTAAAAAGAAACACCACATGGTTGAGCTTGACAAAGTTGCGCCGGTCAGTTCGGATTCAGATAGCCCCGAGCAGTCGGCAATATTCGCCGAGGAATTACAGCTATTGGCTGACGCATTGTTCCAGCTTCCGTTGGAGCAGCGAGAAACAATAATCCTGCATTTAAACGGCGGGATGAAATTTAAGGAAATAGCTGAAGTGCAGCGTATTAAGCTCAGTACGGTCCAGGGCAGATATCGCTATGGGCTTGAAAAACTGCGGACAATCTTAAGAGGAGAGTCGAAAAAATGAATCCCGCAGACCAGATAGAACGAACGATTGAGAGATTGCATATAACTACCAGAGCCGAGACGGACAAGCGCATTCTCGATGATGCTTTTGCTGCACTTGAAAAATCTGCGCAAAAGCAATCACCTGATGTTGGACGCAACGCCCGGCGAAGAACTCTAAGAATCAGAATAGCAGAGCTGGCTGCCGTCGCTGCTGTGATTGTTGTGGTTTTTGCTTTGTTCTTTGGCACACGGGTCACAGAAACTGTTGCTCTAAATGAGATTTATGAGGCGCTGGGGAAAGTTGAGAATGTTTGTATTGCAACATTTCTACCCCCAGCGAACGAACCAGTACAAATCGAGTGGGTCTCACAAACCCTGAATATCGACATGGTCAGGTTTGGAGAGCAGTTTGTTTTGTGGGATATTCCAAATAAGGTCAAAATGATAAGGTATTTATCTTCGGATTCTATTACGACAACTGCGATTACGGATGAGATGCTTGCCAAAGTTGAACAAGCGGCAGGTCGGAGGTTCGGTTTGGTGCCCTTTTCAGATATAAGCGATGTTTCCGGTGCTCGGTGGAGTCGCGTAGAGGAATCAAAAGTGGCGGCTGCTGTGTCCGGCACTAAGGTCTATGAACTAACCTGGCCACAAAAAGAAACCAACTCTGAGGCGATTGAGCTCAGGAAGTGGCGGGTTTTTGTAGATATACATACCAACCTGCCTAAAAGGGCAGAACATTATTTCAAACTCAGACCTCAAGAGGAATATAAGTTTGAAATGTTTGAGGTGATTACATATCCCAGTGGAGGTGAAATACAAGCGCTCATCCATAAGACATTCGGTTCGGCTCTAAGACAGCCGGGCGATCCGGAATATATAGGCACACCGCAACCCAATTAAGGCAGAGCAGGCAGGGAAAAGTTGTTTTTCTATGATAATTGAAAACAATCGCTGATTGTGGTAAAAGAGCACGAAAGAGTAACTTAAATCAGGGATTGTTCTTATGGCGGTTCAGTTTATTCTTGGCAGAAGTGGTACGGGTAAGACCAGCTATTGCATAAAAGCTATTGTCAATGAATTGCTGGAGCCGAGCGAACAGCAGTTGATTCTGTTAGTTCCGGAGCAGGCCACCTATCAGGCTGAGCGTGCCGTTCTGGCTGACGAAAGAATATCCGGCTACAACAGATTAAATGTGCTTTCGTTCGACCGTCTTCAATTTTTGTTGTTAGGTAAAAACACAGCCAGGCCGGCCCTTTCACGCATCGGCCGACAAATGATAGTCCACAGGCTCTTACGCGACAACAAGAACAAATTGAAAATCTTCGACTCATCGGCATCCTCGTCCGGACTGGCCCGGCAAATGGCACAAACTATCACCGAATTGCACCAGTACGCAAAGACCCCGGATGATGTTAACCAATTGTTGAGCGAATTAGCTAAAGACGAGCGTAATAATTTAGCAATCCTGAAGTTCACCGATATTGGGCTGATTTTTGGAGAATATTTAAAGTTCATTGAGGCTGATTTTCTTGACCCCGATGTTCAACTGGCCCGCGCCTGCCAGGCGGTCTCGGTGTCAACTTTGGCCAGAGGTGCGAAGTTATGGGTTGATGGTTTTGCCGGATTTACCGAAGCCGAGCTTGCGGTCCTCACCGAACTGCTGAAGGTGGTCGCAGATGCACAAATTGCCTTTTGCCTGGACGCCTCGGAGATTGATTTAGCAAATCCTACAGCCGAGAACATTGACCCGGTCGGTTTGTTTAATCCGACACAGCGAACATACGCCGAGCTTGTCGATAGAGTAAAAAAATGTAAACTTCAATTGACCAAGCCAATAATTCTTGAACGAGCGGTTAGATTCTCTTCTTGTCCTCAGCTTGCTCATATCGAGCGTAATATATTTGAACTTAAACCATCGAAACTTGACTCGGCGGATAATATTCGCATTATATCGGTGCCGAACACCCGTGCCGAAGTCCGGTTCGTCGCAAGGCAGATACTCGAATTGGTCAAAGAAAAAAACTATCGATATCGTGACATTGCGGTTATCGCATCTGACATTGATAGTTATCAACACTATATAAGGGCGTATTTTGACGACTACGGCATCCCGTTTTTTATCGACAAACGAAAACCATTGAACCAGCACCCTGTCGTTCAGCTTATTTGCTCAGCCCTGCAGGCGGTTACCGTTGGCTTTGCCCACGGCGATGTTTTCGCCTATCTTAAAACCGACCTTGTGCCAATACAGCGATACGATATCGACCTGCTGGAAAATTACTGTCTTGCCTTTGGCATAACGGCTAACGACTGGCAGAGCGACAAGCAGTGGAACTTTGCAGGTAAGGACAACGAAGACTTTGACGAACAGCGGATAAACCAAATCCGGCTAAAAGCTATCGGTCCTTTGCTCGAGCTTAGAGATAGACTTTGTCCGGTTGACGAACCTGCAAAAACGCTCAGTGCCGAGAAGCTCACGCAAACCATTTTCAATTTTCTTGATGACCTTAAAGTTAAGGAGACAATTGGCAGTTGGATTGAAGAAGCCAACAAGAACGAAGATGTAGCTACTGCTAATGAACATCAGCAATTTTATAATAAGCTTGTGGATATATTCGACGAGCTTGTCGAGGTCTTTGTTGGCCGGGCTATGACGGCTGAGGATTATTTTGCGATTATCAATTCCGCTTTTTCGCAGTTGACTTTAGCTTTTATTCCGCCGACTTTGGACCAGGTCCTTGTCGGCTCGATTGAGCGCAGCCGACATCCCGATTTGAAGGCAGTTTTTTTAATTGGTGCCACGCAAAGACAGTTTCCCGTTCCGGTCAGTTCCGATAGCATATTAACCGACGACGACCGCAGCGCTGCTGAGTCGGCGGATTTCCAATTAGCCCCGCCGGTAACTCAGATGCTCACCGAACGCCAGTATTTGGCCTACATTGCATTTACGCGTCCGTCCGAGTTCCTGTGTGTTACGTATCCATCGGTGGACGATAAGGGCGGTGCTGTACCTCGCTCGCAATTCATAGACAATCTCGAATCGCTGTTTGGAAATCTCAAGGAAGAATCAATTGCAGGTGAGGAAATCGACATCGAGAAAGTTCACAGCGAAACTGAGCTTGCGGATTTACTCTGCGCCCGTCTCGGAAAAGATACTTTCCTGACAAATGCCGATGATAATAGCCGGCTTGATGGTTTATTAAATGATATTTGCTCAGATGAACAGCTTGCGGAATTAGGCTCGAACGTCCTTTCTGCGATAAATTATGACAATTGTGCACGGTTGGACGGCGACGTTGTCGGGGAGCTTTTTGGCCGGCAGATACAGACCTCAGCGACGAGGCTGAGCACTTTCGCCGCCTGTCCGTATCGTTATTTCGCCCGATACGTATTAGACCTCAAAGAACGAAAAGATTCCAAAATCAGACCTTTGGACATTGGCGACTTTTATCATCGTGCTCTGGATGCTTTGTTAAAGAAGCTTAACGAAGAAAAAAAGGATTTCTCAACAATTGAAAATGATGAGCTGTTGAAGATTCTCAACGAACAAATAGAGCAGGTTATTCAGAGCAGCTCTTTTATCTCGAACTTCAGTCGCCACTCACTTCATAATGCCTATATTATTCATTCCGCCGCTGAAGTTCTTGGGGATTGTGTTTTGGCGATTGGGCAAATGGTACGGGCCGGGAGTTTTAGGCCGAGCTTCTCGGAAGTCTCGTTCGGCAAACTCCGTCATTCCGAATGCCGCGAGGAACCACCTGATACACTCGGCAAATATGAGCTTGCACTTGGCGATAACCGCGTGCTGTCTTTAGACGGCAAAATCGACCGGCTTGATATTGCAGAGGTTGATGGTGAAAAGATTGTGATTGTTTTCGATTATAAGCGTAGAGATATGTCGTTCAACTGGTCAAAATTTTATTACGGCCTGGATGTGCAACTGCCGCTCTATATGTTGGCTATTCGTAATGCGGCCGGCTCAAAAACAAAAGATGTGGCAGGCGCATTTTATATGCCGGTCGAAGTGAGTCCCCAAAGAGCAACTCTCGATGAAATATCTAAAAAAACGGATATTTTCAATTATAAAGCAAAGGGGATATTCAATGGGAGATTTTTCCAGCTATTAGACAGCGCAGCAAGTTCGGGTTGGAGCAAATTTTACAGTTTTCGTATTACATCCAAGGACGAACAGTATGGAAACTACAGCATAAGTGCGGCGTTAAAACCGGACGATTTTGAGAAAGTGCTTCGGTTTACAGAACAAAAGATAGTTAAACTGGTTCAGGAAATTCTCTCCGGTGGAATTGACGTCAGGCCGTATCGTTTGAGTGACAAATCACCCTGTAGCTATTGTGAGTATAGGTCTGTCTGTCGATTCGATTGGCAGATAAACGACTACAATGTTTTGGTATCGCTTGGCAAGGCCGAGGTTATTGAAAAGATAGGGGTGGTTGATGGCTGAAAAAAAGATTAAATGGACCGACCAGCAGAAACGGGCGATTAAAGCTCGCGGCAGTAACGTTCTTGTAACCGCCTCAGCCGGCACCGGGAAAACCGCCGTCCTTTCAGGCCGATGTGTCAATATCATCTCCGACAAATCTGATGTCCGGAACATACTCGTATTGACTTTTACCGAAGCTGCTGCTGAGCAGATGCGCTCGCGAATCGCCGAGCAATTAAGGGATGCGTTTGAAGCAAAGCCGGACAGCCATCTTCGTTACCAGCTTATGCTGCTCCAGGGCGCCGATATCAGTACGATACATTCGTTTTGCAAACGGCTTATCACGGAGCATTTTTATAAACTCGGCCTGGACCCGACTTTCAGTGTGATTGACAGCGACGAACAGAAGCTGCTCAAAGCAGAGGCCCTCGAAAAAACCATCGACTGGGCCTGGCAGCAGAGCAACCTGCGAGCGGCTCTCGAACAGCTTTTGTATCGGCGGGACCTTCGCACAAACGACGGCTTCCTTTCAAAGATAATACACCTTAGCGATTTTCTGGATGGTGTGGTTTCACGACAAAACTGGTACGAAAGGGCGACTCAGCTTGCAGAAGTCGCCAATCCATTTGTCTCCGGACTTGCTGAAAAACAGAAACAAATCGTTGCCGATAAATTGCAGGACATTCTTAATCAGCTTCGCCACGCCCAGCAGCTTGCCGAAAGCGAGGCTACCGCCGACCAGACCAAATGGCTCCGGAATACTCATATTAAGCCGGTTGCACAATGTATCGAATTTATAAAGTCCGGCCACTGGGACAAATGCGCCGAGGCGATACGGGATTTTGACAAGCCCACAACATATAAGCCCAAAGGCCTGTCCGAAACGATTGCAGGATTGCTGCAGAAGACAGCTAAAAAGGCAGTGGATGACTTCAAAGGGCTTTCACAACTTGCACTGATAAATCCCGATTACCTCGACAGACTCAGCGGCTCGGTTGGTTTGCAGACGAGGGTGCTTGTTGAGCTTGTTAAGAAATTTGACGGGTTGTACAGCCACGCCAAGCAGACGCTCAATTGTCTGGATTTTGCCGACCTTGAACATTACGCATTGAGACTATTAACCGGCGAAGATTCTACAGAGGATGAGCCGTTACCATCAGAAACCGCTTTGGCGCTTAGGCAAAGATATAAATACATATTTGTCGATGAATATCAAGACATCAATTCCGTCCAGCAGCGGATACTCCGGATGCTTAGTTCCGGCGGAAATATCCTCGAAGTCGGCGATGTCAAACAAAGTATTTATGCCTTTCGAGGAGCGCAGCCGGATATTTTTCTCGAACAGTTGAAGCTGGCATCGGCTGAGGCTGAAAATGCGCCGAATGGTTTACGCGTTGAGCTCAACGTTAATTTCCGCTCTGTCAAAGGAATCCTCGATTTTGTCAACAGGATATTTTCTCGCATAATGACTCCCTCTTTTACAAAGATTGACTATGACGAGTCGGCCCAGTTAAAACCGGCACAGGACACAGGACGCGGGGTACGGGATACGGGGCACGTAATTGAGTTCCACATACTTGACGAAGACGAGGGACGAGAGACGAGAGACGAGGGACGAATCGTAACTTCGCGCCAGCGTCAGGCTGCGATGATTGCCCGGCGTATCAGGCAAATGGTCGGGGGCGATACGGGTAAGCCCGAGTTTCAAATATACGACAAACAGCAGGACACCTTCCGCGATGTCCAATATAGTGACATTGTCGTGCTGATGCGTTCGTTGGCCAAGAAGGCCAACGATTACGTCGAGGTGCTCCGGTTGGCCGGCGTGCCTGTCAGCTGCCAAGCCACAGCGGGGTATTTCCAGGCAACTGAAATCAGCGATGTATTGTGCCTGCTGAAGGTCCTGGACAATCCTCAGCGCGATATCGAATTGGCAGCCGTGTTGCGAAGCCCGTTTTTCAAAGTCAGTGACACTGAACTGGCAAAGATAAAAATACACAACAAAGCGGCTCAGCAACACACAAATTACTATGACAGTGTGCGCCGGTACTATAGCAGCGGCGCTGATGCAAAACTTGCGGGAAAGCTCAAAGGAATAATCGCTCAGATTGAGCAGTGGCGGAAAATCGCCCGGCGGGGCAATCTCGCTGATTTGGTCTGGCAGGTCTATCGCGAGAAAGGCTTTTTGTCATTTGTTTCGGCTCTGCCCAACGGTCAGGCACGCAGAGCCAATCTTCTTAAACTCCACGACAGGGCAATTCAGTTCGAGGGCTTTGCCAGCAGTGCCGGCATACCTTCACTAACTCGCTTTGTTGAATTTATCGAAAAGCTTCAGGAAGCAGGCCAGGATTGGTCCCCTGCCGAGCCGCAGGCCTCTGCGGGTAATGCCGTTCGCATCTTGAGCGTCCATAAAAGCAAAGGACTTGAATTTCCGGTCGTCTTTTTGGCTGAGCTGGATAGTACATTCAACAAAAAAGACGTCCAGGCCGATATTCTCACCTGTGCCGATGATACATTGGGCCTGCAAATCATCGACCGCCAATCGAACAGCAAACTAAGCTCACTTGCACACGAGGTCATCGCAGAGCAAAAACTATCAACAGCATTGGCGGAAGAAATGCGTATCCTTTACGTTGCGACAACACGGGCCAGAGAACGACTTATTTTGACTGCTTCACAAAAACAGAAGATATGCAGTCAGATTATCTCAAGTGGTTTTTTCTTCGGCGCAGAATCCATTCCCGACTGGCAGCTCCGCTCCTGCCGCAACTCTTTAGAGTGGGTCCTCTATGCCCTTTCCAACCAGAAAAGTTTACACAGTGCTTTTGGGACCGGCCTTGCTGAACTTGCCCTTAATGACGATTTATTCAGCTTAAAACTTTACGGCCAGACCCAGCTAAAACAACTATCCGAGTTTGTAATCAAATTAAAGGCCGACAGAAGTAGGGGCGGTTCGCGAACCGCCCTCGCTCCTGCGGTGGGGGTCAGAAGACTTGCACAGGTAAAAAAATCATTGACCTGGCAGTATCAATTTGGCGATGCATACATCTTACCTGCTAAAACTTCGGTAACGCAATTAACTCATCGCAGCGATGAATACATAAAATTCGATTATTCCCGTGCATTGGACCGCCAACCGAGCGCTCTTGTATCCGCCAAGCCTGCTTTGACCGAACCGGTTGAACTGCGCGTGCTTGGCACAGCCACACACCTTGTAATTTCCCAGCTTGATTTAGCCAGGCCTGTAACCGAAGAATCTATAGAAAAGACGAAAGAAAAGCTTTTAGCCGACAATGCTATAACGGCTTCTGTTATCAGCCATATCGATAAAGAAGCAATACTGAAATTTTTCGACAGCGACCTCGGCCAAATGGTTTTCGATACCCAAAATACCATCTTCCGTGAATGGCCGTTCACTTTCGCTCTGCCGGCCTCCGAGTTCCCTGATTCGAGTCACGAGCGACGAGCGACGAGCGACGAAGCTATAATTGTTCAGGGCATAATTGATATGCTGGTTCGCACACCGCAGGGCCTGGTCATTATAGATTTTAAAACTGATAATGTAACAAGCAGCCAGGTCAATCAGCGAGCCGAGCTTTATCGCCGGCAGTTGCAGCTTTACAGCCGGGCCGCCTCAGCCATCTTGAAGGTCAAGCTCTTCAGCAAATGGCTGTATTTCTTGACCCCGGCCACCAAGTTTGAGATCAAATGAGTCTCCGTGTACTTATGTTCTGTCGAAGGTTGTGGGTAGAAAACGGTGGCTGTCCACAATAAATCACTTAGGCCCCAAATTTTCCCAGAACCGAATCAAAAAAAGCTTTCAGAGTTTTTTCATATAACTTCCACAGCCAGCTTTCCTTTTCGGGTCTGCCTGGAGTAGCCTTTGGCAATTGCTCATATAGTTTAAGCCCTTCTGGTGTAAGTCGGAATCGGTAATTACTCTCAAATGCTGGTTTCACTGCTTGCTCATCAACCTCTTGTGGAAGGCTACGCCGAATACGGTGCTCAGGACGGCATTCACTTAGGTCCACAGCTTCGATAAAACCGTCTTCCATCCGCTTCTCTAACGGGGCCTTCCACTGTGCAAACTCTAATTTGGCTTTGTCTTCCAAATCCTTCGGAGGCATACCGGCTCTGTCAGGATTCTCTTCTTCGTAGCAACCAATGGCCTGAATTACCTTCTTCTGCTCAGACGTTAGCGAATCAGCATTTATTACCATCAGGTTTCCTTCCAACACCGGCGGTCAATTCTTCAAAGACAACCTTTTTCCGTACAAGTAATACTACATATTTTTGGTTCACAATCAAGTTTTGCTTGCTTTATTTGGAGATATTGATATCATAAA
>JADFJC010000002.1 GCA_022566315.1 Planctomycetota bacterium | reverse complement strand
TCGTTGGCGTACAAGTGCAAGCCCAGTCCCATGTTCTTCTCATTTTGGCCGCAGACAACTCGTCGGCCCTGTTCCCGGACGGCACTGAGTGCCGGCATGAGAATGCCCATTAAAAGGGCAATAATCGCAATCACTACCAAAAGCTCGATTAGTGTGAATCCTCTTCGTTGAACCATATCGCACCTATAGTTTCTTTAAGCGCAGGATTGTCAACTACAAGGAAACGATACACTTTTCGAGCCTAAAAATCAAGGGAAATGTTCCACTTTCGCCTCGCACGTATAAATTTCAACTTCACCGCACCCAAGGCGGGTTAGCCGTTTAAATGGCTTGTGAGGCACTCGATACGCCTGCGTACATTCGGGAAATAAAGCTGTAATTTCAGTTGTCGCCTTTCCTTTTGATGTGGTACAATCGCCCGGCGAATATGAATATTGCTCTAAGTGCATTACTCATTAGAAAGGGGTGCAGATATGATTCTTCCAAGATTCATCCGTAAACTTATCGCGGTACTCCGAGGCGGCGTTTCCCCTGTCATTATCTTCCTGTCGATAATGTTGGGTTTCTGGTTTGGTCTGGTCCCGGGCTGGTCCGGCGTTCACACAGTGCTGGTAATCGTGGTGCTGGTATTGAATATTCACACCGGCCTGTTTCTTTTGTCAGCCGGAATAGCCAAGACTCTCTGCTTCGCAGCGGCACCAGTCCTGTATCATGTGGGTGTCTGGGTGCAGAGTTATCTATCTTTTATATTGCGATTGTTGGAATCAGTGCCGGTGATAGGAATGACCGATTTCAATAGGTACTCCGTGGCGGGTGCTGTTGTCCTTGGTCCAATTATCGGCGGCATTGCCGGACTGCTTATGGCCCGCTCTGTCATAAGCTTTCGCCGGATGTTGTTAAAACTCGAAGATGGTTCTGATACGTTCAAAAAATGGTATTCCAATCGTTGGGTGCGCATCTTAGACAGGCTGCTGATTGGCAAACGCACAAAAGACGCCAAGTCGCTCTTCACCGGAAAAACAAAATATATCCGAAAGGCCGGAGTCGCTTTGGCTGTTCTGGTCCTTGTTGCATCAGTGATTGCAACAACCGTAATCAAAGACAGCATAATCAAAGATTATGCCTCCAGCACAATGACACGGGCCAATGGGGCCGAAGTGAATCTCGATGACCTCGATATCTCTGTCCTGACAGGTTCCGTCCTGGTCTCGGGAATACAGGTTACCGACCCTCAGAATCCTCAAAACAATCAAGTCTCAATCGAAAAAATCGCTGCTGATGCGAGTTTGTACAGCTTGTCTCTGGGCAAACTGGTGATGGAGCAGGTGGAGATTTCCAATGTCAAATTCAACCAAAAGCGCTCGACGCCGGGCAGCGTTCCCGAACCTGATGCCCGACAAAAGCCTGCTGTCTTTGACCCGTGTGATTTTAAGCTCACCGCTGCCAATCTGAGCAAGCTCGATATGTATATAAAGGATGCAAAAGCCCTTAAAGAAAAACTGCAAAAACTGCGCAAGTGGCTGCCGAAGGCCGAAGACAAGAAGACAGCGACTCAGCCGAAGCAGATACCACAAAAGTATCTTGATTATCTTAAGGCCCGGGCTGTCGTGCCGGCCTCACCTCGAATAATGGCCAAAAGAGCCATACTTGACAACGTTCAAATACCGTGGCCAATCTTTGGCAACAGCAAAGTTTTGTTGACAAACCTGAGCGATTCCCCAAAGACAGCCAAACTGCCTGTCACATTCGAAATGAAATCACACGATACATCTGCCTCTATAAACGTAACAATCGACTACAGCTCACAAGACCAGGTCCCAAAACTCTCCGGAACTTTTGACGGCTTCGACCTAACAAAGATTCAATCAGGCCTTAGCAGCAATGCAGGCCTGATATTCGAATCAGGTGTTGCTTCAGGTCAATTTAGCGGGACAGCCACGAATGAATCTATCGACCTCACAGTGGACATCACTATCCGTGACCTCAAGGCGAAAGGTCAGGGAAAAGGAGTCTTAGGTTTAGGTTCCAAAACAACTTCCCAGGCATTCGATGCCTTAACAGAGCTCAAAACGACGATACGAATTGTCGGGCCTGTTACCGAACCGCGCCTCGTATTTGATGTCAAGGGCCTGATGGATGAATTCAAACAGGCCCTGGTCAAAGCCGGAAAAGAAAGACTCGCAAACGAGATTGATAGCCGGCTCGGAAAACAAATAGATGAAAAACTGGGCGATAAAATCCCTGATGAGATTAAAGACATCTTGAAGAAACCCGAGGACCTTCTCAAAGGACTCGGCGGACTGCTGGGCGGGAAAAAAGACAAAGAAGAGTAAGGACCTATTATCCGAATAACCCTTCATCATTGCTTGTCTTCTGCGACCGCCACAAGATGATGTCTCGTTCGAAAGAACAAGGTGCCCCGTGAAATTGCAGGTGTCGCCATGCAGATTTCATTCATTTTATTAATGCCTATCAACTTGAACTCGGCCCCTGCTTCTACAATATATACGTCACCCTTCTCGGAAGTGCAGTAGATTTTTCCTTCTGCTGCAACCGGAGAAGCTGAAAAGGGGACAGATGAGGAGCTTAGACTTTCGCGGTACAGTAATTTACCTGTCCTGGCCTCAATACAACTTAGTTTGCCTTTATGCGAACAGCAATAGAGATACTCGTCATATATGATAGGTGTTGGTATATAGTTTCCATCTTTGCTGTAACTCCAGGCGATATCTTTATTGCTTGACGTATCTTCGGCTAATGAGATATCGCCGGCTGCCGAGACGTGCACAGCATAGATGGGGGTTGAACCTCCGTGTGAATTGGTAATAAAGATTAAGTCATGAGCTACGATAGGAGTTGGAATCGGGATATCACCACCGCCCCTCAGTTTCCAGATTTCTTGTCCTGTTTCAATGTCGTACCCACCGATATGCTTATATCCATTAACAATGATTTGCGAATGCTCATTGCCCGTATAAACAGTTGGCGTCCCCCAGGTTGGAACTTCGTTTCTAACTGTTTTCCATAACTCAGTACCATCCCTCAAATTAAAGGCTGCAAGAAAAGAATTTTTCTGAACATCACATTGGACAATTACCATCTGTTTATGGATGACGGGCGAACTACCCCCTCCCCATTGTGCAGCCGGACTTTTGAAAAACCCCCAATCAAGTTTACCAAGGTCCTTTTCCCATATAAGATTTCCTTTCATATCGTAACAGTACATACCTTCAGAGCCAAAGAACGCAACAACGTAATTTCCGTCCGTACAAGGAGTAGGACTTGCGTGGCTTGATTTGGGATGCCGTTTTACCTTTGGTTTTCCTATGTGAGATTGTCGGCTCCAAAGAATTTTACCGTTTTTTCTATCTATACAGTAAACGTGCCAACTGAAAATATTCCCTTCTTTTACCGACTTGACATCTCCGTATAAGCCCACCTTCAAACTCGATTCCCCCGTGTCCTTAACGGCAGTGGTAACAAAGATACGTTCACCCCATATTACCGGACTGGAATGACCAAGCCCGGGGATATAGGTTTTCCAGCGAATGTTTTCAGCTCGTTCAATGTCCCACTTGACTGGAGTGGGATAACCCTCTGCAACACCTGTTGCTGAAGGACCACGAAATGAAGGCCAATTCTGCCCAGCGTATAGTGCCGGCATCAAAAAACAGAGCGAAACGAATAAACCGAACACTTTCGTCACAAGCAATGTATAACTTTTGTTCTCTTCCGCTGGTAGAGAGGCAGGAATGGGATTTTTCTCTCGACAAGTGCCGCCTGCATGAAACACAGAGCAAGCAAACAACAAACTGATTAGTCTTTTCATTCTGTTTCCCTTCAGAGATTTCCTAATACTTAGTAGATAAAATTATATACTTCCCTCGCTCAAAATCAAGGAAAAGCCAGGGCAATCACTTGATACGTTTTCTTTCGATAAAGTGCTCTATTAACCACTCGATATCTTCATTGTCGGGTGAAGGTGTACGTATTCCGGAGTGAGAAGATGGTTCTTCAGCATTTCTCCTAATGAACTCGAGTGTCCGTTTGTTCATCCATTTGCGGTTCTTCAGCCTTCCGCGTCTGGCCGGCCAGGTAACAAAACGAACCGGGATTTTCGGGGGACAGTCACCTTGATTTACTTCTTGAGCAAATGCTTTTCGAACCACGCCACCAGCGAATCGGCGGCACGCTTGCCGTCTTCACCCTGGAATCCGTGACCGGCACCCTTGATAACCAGCAGCTCACTGGTTACTTTATGTTTCTTGAATTCCGCGAGGATATTCTCGCTGTGTTCGAGCGGTACCAGCTCATCTTTGTCCCCGTGAATAAGCAGAGTGGGCGGGTCGTCCTTGGAGACATGCAACAATGGCGAACAGGCTGCTGCCTTCTCTTCTTCGAAGTTCAGGGCCGGGTAATCGGGCAGCTTGTTGACCCACGAACGGATATCGGTGGGCGGAAAATAAGCCACCACGGCGGCAACTCGGTCGCTAACGCGAAGAACTTCATCCTTAGAGTCGGGATCACCATTGTCGGAAGCCGTCCCCAACATCAAAGACAAGTGTCCACCGGCACTGGCACCGGCAACACCCAATCGTTCGGGGTCAACATCGAAATCCTTCGCCCGCAGGCGGATAAAACGCACGCTGCGGCGTACGTCCTCGATGATTTCCGGAATCACGTACTTCGGACTGCTGCCGTGACGTACGGCAAAGACGGTAAAGCCTTTGTCTAACATCGGCTTGAACCAGCCGATGCTTTGTTCCGGCGGACGCCACCTGGAACGCCAGCCGCCGCTGACCATAAACAGAATCCCCACACCATTGGCCTTCTGTTTGGGCTTGTACACATCGAATGTCAGAGCCATGCCGTGCTTATGCCCATAGACAACATCCGGAACAATTTCGACGCCTTCAATGCCATAGGCCTGAGCAGCACAAAGGGCCAAAGCAATAATTATAAAACTTCGGATCATCCACTTCATAGTCAACCTCCCGTTATCTGGCTAATATTTT
Source organism: Planctomycetota bacterium (assembly GCA_022566315.1). Lineage (GTDB taxonomy): Bacteria > Planctomycetota > Phycisphaerae > Sedimentisphaerales > Anaerobacaceae > NIOZ-UU13. The sequence goes on along the minus strand of JADFJC010000002.1, from coordinate 93,884 downwards.
GATAGGGCCATACGCCCAGTTGGATTTTTGAGACCGGCCTATTCTATCGTATTACCGTCACAGCTTGCAAGAGTTTTTCTCCGCATTTGCTCATGTCCGGACACGCCTGATTGGTGCGGGGCAAGAGCAGATTCCACAAAAGGCCGCGGGTATCGAACGACACGATTTTCAATCAAATACGCTGATACCTAAAAGCAAAAATCAAATTTTCCAAAAAAATTTTAACTGCTTTCATAACATCGAATTACAAGTATTGGGAGTCAAGAATCGAGGCCTTTTTTCGCATCAAACACGCAGGTAGCTCTAATTTATAGAGGGACTCTGTAGATTCTCTCTGCGAAGTTCTTTCATAATTCTAAATTCTATATTCTAAATTCTGACTTTTCTGCGGAGCAGTAAAATTCAACTTGTCATCAACATTCCTGACCGTCTCGAATGTATATTAGTTCTTCCCGTGCTCTTATATCGCCGGATTCACTTCGGCTATACCTTCAGGCTCATCCCTTTGACCCAGGGCAAATACGCCATCGTTGACCCGGACGATTTTTACCGGCTCAGCAAGTACAAATGGACCGCCTCGCGGGTCTATACCAAATTCTACGCCGTCCGCTCCGAGTTGTGCAAGACAGGCGGGAAGCGAAAGTCTTTACGCATGCACCGCGAAATAGCCCATACTCCCGAAGGACTGGAATGCGACCACATAAACGGCAACAGCCTCGATAACCGCAAGGCGAACCTAAGGTCGGCCACACGCCAGCAGAACTGCTGGAACAGCCGTAAGCGCAGACCCAAAAGCCTCTCGAAGTACAAAGGCGTCTCCTACAGCAAACGAGGCCGACCCTGGAAAGCCCAACTGATCGTCGATGGAAAAAGGATATATCTCGGCAGCTTCAACGAGGAGAAGAAGGCAGCCAGGGCTTATGATACCGCCGCCAAAAAATACTTCGGCGACTTTGCCGCTCTAAACTTCCCATCCTAATATCGCAGATCCACCGTCTTTTGGTGGAATCAATTATCTTTAAACAGAGGCCCAAGCGTAAGCGCGGGCTTTCATATAATGTTTAGCCCCCAGTTTCACTGGGGGTTCCCTTTTCCCCCAATTTATTACAGGATTGTTTAGCCGTCGCCGGAACGGCGACGTTACAAATCCATTTTTAGTCCCCCAATTCACTTCGTGGTCATTCCCGCGAAAGCGGGAATCCAGAATCAACCTAATTCACTAATTCACCAATCCTCTAATCTCTAATTCACTAATTCTCTAATTTTCTAATCCAAATATTGCCGTCTTCTTTCTACTTCAAAAGAAAAAATTATCTTGTAGAGGACGTTTATCTATTTTTTTGCTGGCTTAAACAGAAAGGCGGAGAAAATGTGCCTGACACTTTTAAGAATTTCACTTAAAGATATTTCTTACGTATGTAGCGAATGGCTTGAATCCTGATTGGCATCGATCACACAAGATGTCTATATTAATCTTACACGAAACTCTTGCATACATTTCGCTCTGTGATATCTGAATTTGACTATCTTCAAGCAGTTTTGCACACACTTGTTTTGGGTTGCGGATAGTCTCTGGGGTGGATTGTCTATTGATATTATCACCAAGAACTTCGGTTAATGCCTTCTCATCTGCCAGCATCCAGGCATCAAACATTCTTATCGCAACACCCATGGCACGAGGAAGCTGCGATAGTAAAGAATCCTGTGCTTCCTGGATCTGTTCAATCCTCTCCCTTTTATCATCTTCGTCGATAAGGAATATTAGTGCATCTGCGCCTTTTTTCTCCGCTTCTTTGAGCCAACGGAACGCCCTCTTGAAATATCCTTTTCCTTTGCCATGAAAGGCGTGGATACTCTTGTTAGATACTCGATCGAATTCGAAAACCGCATTATCTCCGCCGAGTCTTTTCAGAAGACTCTCCAGGGCACCCGATAACTCATGTTTACCCTCCGCTACAACCAGGACCCTCATTCTCTGGCCCTTTCCATTTGATCTCCCGACTCGGCGATTTTCATATCACCTTCAGAAGTCCAAATTTCACCAAGAGTAAAAATATCAAGCTGTTGCAATACCATAGGACTATCGGACAATCTGGTAGTCTTTATTTCCCCCGTGTTTAACTTAGTGCAGAGAGTGACTTCTTCAGGTTTGAACAAATCAAGTCCATAAGGCGAATGGGTCGTAAGAACTACCTGTGTGTGCGGGTGTTCACGTACTAAATTACGCAGAATTTCAAGGATATCACGTAACCGCTTGGGATGAATTCCATTTTCCGGTTCTTCAACAAGCAGTAACCTCGGCGGTTTCGGAAGGTAGAGGATTGACAGGTAGGCTAAGATAAGGAGAGTACCATCGGACGCTTGAGAAGCTGGCACTAATTGACCACTCCCTTTCAACTCGAAATATAATCCTTTGCCATCCGCCCTATTTAACATTGTCACCTGTTCAGGATCATCGACAGGGGCACGATAAGCCATTTCCGATATGAGCTTAATTGATTTGATATGAGGAAATACCTCAATAAAGCGTCTCTCTAATTGAGCGAATTGATCACGGTCGAAACTCAATATTTCATCCAGGCATAAGGCTAAGCCGAAACCATTAGGCTCCATCCTGAATTGCCTCTTGGAGTCAGGTGCAACCGGCAAAGCCATAAATCGGGGGTTCCAGTAGTAGTAATGCACGCCATCCAATAGTTTCTGAACTGCCTTGAGTTCATTACTATTAGGGTGAGACTTAGATGGTCTATCTAAATGGCGCTTTACGAAGGTGCTGTTCGATTGATTGCCTAAGTCGACATGTCCTGCTGGATTGCCCAATTCGAGACGTTCTACTCCTTTTATGACAAATTCCTTTATCACCACCGCCTGTCTGTCACGCATTCCAAACTGAACACTTATTCCATAACCAGTTATGGCATCATCATCAAAATCCACCTCGATTCTCACAGGTAAATCCGGATGTCCATTCCAGACAAGTTCTTTACCTTTCCAGGATCCAAGAAACGCTTGAGCCAGTGGGTGATCCACGCTTCGACATAAAGCAGCAATCACATCCAGTATGCTTGTCTTGCCTGAATCATTCGGACCAATCAAAACATGGATTGGCGTCAACTCTACTTCAATGTCTCGAAGTGCCTTAAAGTTCTTAACTCTTAATCTCTTAATCATCTCTTTTGCTCTTTGCAAAAAATATATGGATATTTATACAAACTATATTTCTTTGTCTCGCTACAATCTCAAAGTACACTTCTCTTTCAGTTCTTATTATCATGAATATTACTGTTAATGTCAAACTTTATAGCATAAATTGTTCGGATTTCCGCAATCAAACATGATTGGTAGGTTTTCCTGCCAGCGGGGAATTAAAGGCATCCGGTACTTTTTTGGCTCGTGGAACTGCTCCGGCGAGATACGATTCACGAGATACGCAAATCGATCATCCCCTTATTAACTCATCCACGAGATACGCTTCACGCATCTATGATTTCGATAGTTTCGGGGTGGAGGCGTTTTAGGTCGGGGAGCTGGTTTCGGCCGAGTTTGGCGTCAATCAGAACGGAGCTGCCCTGGTATTGCTCATTTAAGATTTGGCCGTGCGCCCGCAGAAAGCTCTGCACCTTGCCGTTCGATTGGCTGCTGGCGACCCGAAGCAGAAGCTCAGTGCCTTTGTACCTTGTAGCGACTGCTTCGTTTAATTCCTCCAGGCCGTAGCCGGTTTTGGCTGATATACATATCGCATCGGGGAAAAGCGTTTGGAGCATCTCAAGGTTGCTGATTTTTCTGACGATATCGACTTTGTTTAACACTTCCAAAATCGGTTTCTTACCGCAGCCAATCTCTTTGAGAACGCCATTTACAGATTCGATTTGCTTTAGCGTATCAGGACTGGCTACATCTATGATATGCAGAAGCAAATCCGCATTGACGGCCTCTTCGAGCGTTGCCTTGAACGATGCGATTAATTGATGCGGTAAATTTCTCACAAAACCAACTGTATCGCTGATGAGCACATCAGCGCCTCTTCTCGGCGTCCATTTTCTTGTTCGCGTGTCTAACGTTGCAAAGAGCCGGTCCTCGACAAGGACCCCCGCATCGGTAAGTGTGTTCAGGAGCGTGCTTTTGCCCGTGTTGGTATAGCCGACGAGGCAGATTTTGAACAATCCCTTTCGAGTGTTAATCTCGCGAATCCTGCGCTTGTCGATATTTACAAGTTCGCGTTTTAGTTCGGTGATTCTTTTGCTGACTAATCGCCGGTCGATTTCCAGCTGCTGTTCGCCCGTGCCTCTGGTCCCTATACCGCCGACCGCACCGGCAGCGGTTGCTCCGCCTGCCCCTGCTATGCTGTCTAAGTGCGACCACATACGGGCCAACCGGGGATATGTATATTCCAACTGGGCTAATTCGACCTGTAGTTTGGCCTGTCTGGTCTTTGCTCTTGTGGCGAATATGTCCAAAATCAACTCGCTGCGGTCGAGCACCTTGACTTTGACAATCTCTTCAATCTCACGAATCTGGGCGGGGGAAAGGTTATTATTAAATATCACAACGTCGGCTTTGAATCGCTTGACTCTGTCGGCAAGCTCGTTGGTTTTACCCTTACCTATGTAGGTGGCGGGATTTATCTTGCGGATTTTCTGCTGAAATATGTCCACGACAACGGCGCCGGCACTTTCGGCTAAGGCCGTAAGTTCAGCCAAGTCGTCCGTCCCACTGGGGGCTCGGAAGACAGCGGCGACCAGAATCGCCCGTTCTTTTCTGACTCTCAGAGTCTGACGCAATTTCTCCAACTACAATATACCTCCAAAATTGAGACTGTAGCATGATTACAAAGGCATTTTTCAATCATATTTGTAGCGTTTGTCCCCAAACCCGCAGGATTTATCGTTTTTTTTTGCCAACGGCATAATCATTTTCTCTACAGCAACTCTTTATGCCGTTGGCTTCAAAGCGGAAAATCCCGATTCCTGGGGCGGAACTCCAGCTTTATTTAGTTTTTATCGTTTTTTTTCTCATACCACAAGTGAAATACTCTGTAATATTACTATAGTCTCCCAAAATTGCTGTTTTTTACTCAAACCGACCGATTTTGAGCTAAACTTTTGCATAAGTGCTGCCCTGACAAAAGGATAACATAGCCTGTCATTCCTGCGAAGCTTGTGCCTACCCCTGCTTTTGCAGGGGTAAACTCATCCCCGCGAAAGCGGGCAGTAGGTAACAGGAATCCAAAAACGCGGCAATAGTATGGATTCCCGTTTCGTATGTGTTTAGCCAGACAACTGAATCAGCAGTTTCCACCGTTAGGTGTCCGCCGCAAGGCGTCCCTTTCGGGACTGCGGACTGACCGTGGCACGGGCTTCCAGTCCCCCACCGTAAGGCGTCCTGTGGACTGACGTGGCACGGGCTTCCAGCCCCGCCGTAAGGTGTCCTGTGGACTGAAACACGGCCAAGATAGCCGTGCCACCAAAAAATCAACAGCGGCTAAACACATCCCCGCTTCCGCGGGAATGACGCAGAAAATCGGTCAATTTAAACATTTTATTTTAACATATTTGCCAATATTTCTCAATAAATTCTGAAAATTTGGCAGTCTCACAGGTTTTTGTGGCGAATATCGGGATTTTATGGGACGAAAAGGCCATTTTTACGTAAAAACCATCAGTGAGCGTTTTTTGACTTGAAAAAATGCAAAATCTGGTTTAGAGTAATGAAACGAACAATTTTTGACGAATTAAGTATATTACTGTTTTGTGGTTGCTTCTGATATAAAAAGCACAGGAAGGTTTTTTTCTTTATGCTGAAAGTTAAATCGCGGGCAGGCGAATCAGTCCAGCAAATGATCCGCCGTTTCAAGAAGCTATGCGAAAAAGAAGGGCTAATCAGAGATATGAAACGCATGGCCTATTACGAAAAGCCCTCAGAAAAAAACCGCCGACGTATGCGTAAAGCTCAGCGAAGTGTAACTCTCCGCTAATCCAAATTCCTTTTGCGAAAGACTTTTTAGTCACATTCAATCCGGGCAAGCATTGTTTGCTTGCCCGGCTTTTATTTCCAGACAAGCCGAAAAACTACATCACCCTTGTCTTGCCGACAAAGTCTTCATTCCTTCGCATCGTGCTTGCGCAGCAGTTCGACGATTTCCGTATGCCCTTTCTCTTTTGCCAATGAGAAAACAGTACGCTCTTTGTTGTCTCTTACATTCACATCGGTGCCTTTGGCGATGAGAAGCTCAGCCACATCATTGTTGCCATGACAGGCTGCAAAGTGCAACGGTGTCAGGCCACGTATACCTCTTGCATTGACGTCCACGCCTTCAGCGATAAGAACTTTGACCACATTCTCGTATCCATATTCGATAGCGTAGTGCAGTGGCGTATGGCCTCGCAGAAAAGGCCCCCATGTAGGTCGAGGGTCTTGGGGCGCAGAGGAGGGGGTCTTTACATTAACGTCAGCACCTTTGACAATAAGCAGCTCAGCTACATCTTTATTGGAGTGCCAGAACGCAAGGAGAAGCGGGGTATAGCCTCCTCCATCCTTTGTGTTGACGTCGTTACCATTGGCCACGAGCAATTCCCCCATATCTTTGTGTCCAGTCCAGAGCGTGAGATGAAGCGCTGTGCCGCCGACTAAGATTGTGATTGCAGTTGCACTTTAAGGTACATCTTGAAGAACTCATAGTTACCTCCTGTAAAAACTTTATGGATAATTGACTATCTTAAAACACAAAATGTCATTCCGAGCGCATCGTAGTGGAGTCGAGGAATCTGTTTTAATAGACCCCTCGGCTTCGCTCGGGGTGACAACATTCTGTAAAATCACAATCCATCAATACATCTGTGACAAAACACCAGTCTGTTACGGAAACTGTACAGAATATGATATGGAGTAAGAAAAGGAATTTCGAGAATTTCCTTGTCTCGATACTTGATGCTCGTCAATAAACCATCCCCAAATCCTTCGGCTTTGAGGCTGCCACCCGTCGCTCTTTTAGTGGTTATTTGCCGGCTGTAATCTTCTTAATAGCCGTTATTTCTTAACCTGCGGTTTTGGTAGAGGCCAGAAGACCCAATCACCATTATCTGCCCACATTCTGGGCGTTCCTCGACTGCCGAGGCCCAATTTACCCCCATCGTCTTTGAGATCTATACCAAAGCTATACAACAAAAATCCCTCATCTGTCCTTTTATAAACAAGCGGGCCGTCACTGTAGGGGTCCATCGGCAATTTCTTCAAATAACCTGCCTCGACCAGCTCATCCAGGCTGGCTGGATATTGGCCTTTTTCTTTCTCATATCGCATAATTGCCAGAACCGTTAATAAGGCCTGCCTGCCTGTTTTCATTCGCCAGACTTGTTGACTTACTCTTCTGTATGCGGGGATATTGATTTTCAACATAATAGGTGTTATCTGAACATCTTCATTCCCTTCCTGCTCGTCTAACGCCTCATTGCGCAAATCCCATGGCGTTTCAGCAAGTATTTCAGCAAATCGTCCAAAATGTCTATCAATTTTCTCCACCATTTCTTGCCTGTCCGGATAACTAAAGCTAACAAATCTCCACAGGTTGTCCTTCCAGTCATCGGTTGCCACATAGGGCAGGCCGCGCGCCAGGAGACGACCACCACCCTGTCCATCATCGGTAAACGCCCGTTGAATTACATCATACCAAAATACTTTTTCCGCTTCCACAGAGAAAACCGGCTCTTGCCTGCCGAACTGCTTGTCCAACTCTTCCTGAGCGTTTTTCAAAACATCAGCCGGCACATCTATCCTGTCCAGAAGCATAAAAATCGCATTATGGGCGAGAGCCTCCATCGCAATGCCTACTAACTGCTCAATTAACAAACCGTGGCCGAGTAAATGACCGCCAAATTTCATCGGAGCAACACAGTCACTCAACGCTGTTTCAACGTCTCCATTATACGCCTCATATCGAATCTGCCATCGCATAGTAAACGCCAGACGTCTGTAGCTTGGCAAAATTTCTATAGCATTAGCCACCAGATCCTTGCTCAATTCAGTCTCATCACTCTGGTATTCGCTCCAGCAGCCAGAGCGTCTTGAGCCTTGCCTGAGCGTTTCAATAGCCCCTTGGTTATCTTCAAGCCAATTCGACAGGAGATTCAACTGCACATCGTTGAAGTCCGTTGGCCATTTCGCCCTGCTTTTGCTTAGCCATTGTGGCATTTCCACATATAGTTCAAATGCTTTCTCATAGTACGGCCTTGCATTGTCTGCCTCATCTCTGCCGGCCTGTACAAGCTCGTTCAGCCAATCAACATAGTTGACGCTTATAGTCGGCTTACCCACAAGCAGCGGACTAATACATACAAACAAATACAAGACGATAATTCCCAACGCCTGAAAGCTGCGGACAAGAGCCGTTCGCCAGAGGGGTCGGCAGCGTTTTTTGGCCCGGCGTAATAAAACAGCTAACAGTTTTACATCGCCGAAGTCGGTTATTAGCTGCTCCGCCCTCTGCCGTCTTTGCTCATCGGTTGTACAATCTTTTAATTCATCTTCAAAATGCGCTGCAAGTTCGGCCTGTACATCCTGACGAACTTTGCGGCGATACCGCATCTTCTTTAAGACCTGCCTTATGTATTCTGCAACACAAGGCGGCAGTTTGTTAAATTCTATTTCTGACTTGTCTTGCTCTTTCATGCCCATATAGATACCGTTATTGTTTTACCTGCGATTTTGGCACAGGCCAGAAGACCGCATCGCCATTGTTCCACCAATTCCTAATTCGGCCCGTTGAGTCCCTGCTGTATTCACCGCCTTCATCGGTTAAATTAGAGCCGACGCTGTAGAGGATGAAATCGTCATCAGTTTTTCTGTAAGACAGCGGCTTATCACTGAAAGGGTCAATAGGTAATGTCTTTAAGAAACCAGCTTCAGTCAACTCAGCCAAATTCTCTGGATAGTCACCCATCTCTTGGTTATATCTCAATATCGCTATTATAGCCAAAGTAGCTCCAACATTGGTTCTGTGCCGTTGGCTATACAAAATTACCCTGCCATAGGCAGGTACGGAAGAATCCAGTAATATGTTTCCCTTAACGATTTTCATCACCTGTTTTTCAATATCTATATTCTCATTGCGAATTTCGAGAGGTGTTTTATGAGCTATCTCGTCCCAAAAGCCAAAGTAACGGTCAACCATTTCTCTGGTCTCGTATTTGTCGGGATGAGTGAATAAAATGTGCAGCGGCGCTGTCCAACCTCTTTTTTCTAAAATAATTTTGAACGTGGCATAACCTTCCGCCGACGCAAGCTGCCTAACCGAGGCAAGCTGTTTAAGCCCTTCAAAACAAAGATGTCCCCCACCAAAGCGATCTTCGGTAAAACATCTCTGGATCTCGTCGTACATAAACAATTTCTCGGCTTCGAAGCTTATTGCGAAGTTTTCGTCGGCGATAATCTGCTCAAAATCACGCTGAAAGTCCGCCAATACCGCTGAGTCAATTTCATATCCGCCTACAATCTCCCGAACAGTTCGAACAGATAATGCTTCAGTAGAAATTCCTACAATCTGCTCAACCAAAGTTTTGTCCCCTCTTATATGTTGGCCGAGGCGATAACAGGATTTCATATCGACAAAGGCATCCTTGAATCGACCTTGTTCGGCACGAAGCCGCGCCCGCCAAAGTAAAGCGCGAGCCAATTTTCTAAATCCGGAAAGTTTAGGTATAAGAACACCTATCATTTCGGTCGGGTTTTCAGCACCGGACTTATATGTTCGCCAGTAATACGGCCTTCGAGAACCCTCAATAACAAGCTCCAGGGCATCGTTGTGCTCCTGTACCCATTTTTCGGCGATATTTCTTTGCTCAACCGTAAGCTCATTATATTTCTTTCCCATGAATCGGGAGAGCACCCCGGAGACTTCATCCTGGATGTTTTGCCTTTTCTCCTGTAAATTCAAACGGTTACTATTTGAAAAGAGTTCGTCGATTTTGCCAGCCAGCTCTTCAACTTGCCGTTGGTTTTTCTCATCAACAACTGCCTGGTGGTTTTTAGCAAAGAAAAGAAGAAAGTCATCCGACAGCTCTTCATGCAAATCAACCGCCTTGAGGTATAATGGAGCTGCATTTAGAGATTCATCGGCTGCCGGCCTGACAATTTTGTTATACTCGGCAACGTAATTTGTGGTAATAGCCGGCTTGCCGGACAAGAACCAGACGACATAAACAATAAAACACAAAATTAACACGCCGACGGCTTGAAATGTCCTTGCAACGACCGTTCGCCAGAGGGGTCGGCAGCGTTTTTTGGCCCGGCGTAATAAAACAGCTAACAATTTCACATCGCCGAAGCCGGTGATTAACTGCTGGGCTTTCTGCTGTTTTTGCTCATCGGTTGTGCAATCTTTTAGCTCATCTTCGAAATGCGCTGTTAATTCGGCCTGCACATCTTGCCGAACCTCGCGGCGATAATGCATCTTCTTCAAGACCCGCTTTATAAACTCAACGGCACCGGCGGGCAAATGCTCAAGGTTCTGTGTTTCGCCAAGGAAGCGGGCGTCTTGGGTTCTCTTCATTAAAGCACCAACGCAACCTCCAATAAGTACCGCCAACGGTAGAAGAACAAAGAATGGTGGCAACAAAAAGGCGAAAAAAGTATTGAGGCACTCCAGTCCTGTACCAATCGTCACGCCAATCAGAATTCCCACAATGATTCTCTTGACTCTCATCGGATCACCTCGTGTATTGTATTGCGTTTTGTGAACCCGCAGTAAAACTGCGGGCTAAATACAGGTCAGGCCGGTGTGAGTGCACCGCCGAAGACAAGATTCAGGCCGGTCGTCAGCTCTCTGAGCTGGGCCTTTTGCTTTGCCAATTGGCCCTTACCCTTGCTGGTGATGGAGTAATATTTTCTCTTCCGGCTGGACTGGTTTGTCTCCCACTTGCCTTTGACGAGTTTTTTTGCTTCCAGATTGTACAGCAGCGGGTACAGCGTTCCTTTGCCGAGGGTCAAAATATCACCGCTTCTCTGCTCGATGGCCTGGCTAAGCTCGTAGCCATACATTGGGCCGCGAGAAAGAATCTCCAGAACGACCGCCGGGGCAATTCCCTTCAATAGCTGACTTTCAAATTTCATAAAAATCTCCTTCTAACACTGACTATAACACTGACTAACACTGCCCCCCCACCACAGGGGTGAGGGCTAATCAACTAATAACTTCTGTTTATTATGTTATACATACTATGTAATGTCAACTAAAAATAAAAAAAATTAAGATTTTTTTTAAATCTCTATTGAGGCATCAATTTCGCCGAAATTTCTTGCAAAATCGTCTTTTCTGCATAAAATAGTTGGAAAATTGCTCGAAATGGTGCGTTTGAACCGATTAGGATTAGAGAGCGGAAACAGTTACATCCGGAGCAGTGGCCGAGCGGCTGAAGGCGACGGTCTTGAAAATCGTTGTACCGAAAGGTACCGGGGGTTCGAATCCCTCCTGCTCCGCTTTTTTATTACATCGCAAGGAGAAAAATGCTGCTTTGCTTCAACATAAATACGTTTAAAAATACGCCTCTTCTTTTTTGGATAAGAAACAAACACCTACAAATAATAACGCCATACCTGCAATCTGCATAACTGTAACCAGTTCTCCTAAAATCAAAAAACCCGACAACGCCGCAAAAAAAGGTGTTGAAAGTTCCATAGCAGAAACCTGAGCGGCTTTAATTCGCTTCATGCTTTCATAATAAAGTATGGTTCCCACACCAACTACAATACCGATGAGGATTTGATAGATATTGGGAAGAACCAGCGAAGACTTGAGCGATAAATAGACAATAAATATTACCGAGGCAATTGAATACCTGTAAAAGGTAATTACGCCGGCATCAAGCTCTCTGAGATATTTTCTCATCACTATAGCCGTCGTCGCCCAGGGCACTGTTGCCAACAGTGCATAAATATCTCCTGCCGTGCCTAATTTTATCATAAACAGATTTTCCAGTGTCTTCGTTGTAACAAACACGGCTGCAATTAACATAATGAATATGCCTGCGTAATCAAATCTTGTCAGCTTATCTTCTTTTAGAAAAAAGAACCCTATCAAAATAATAAAGACCGGCTGCATATGACCGAGCAGGACTGCATTAAGCACGGAGGTTTTTGTTAAGGCAAAAAGGTACAGTAAATCCGCGAATATCGTCCCGGCTATTGCAATGTAAAACAATTTTGAGAGCTGTTTTGAGGTAACTTTAAGATTTCTTGTGCCTGTGAAAAAAACGTACAAAAGAGCAACCAGAGCAGCAACTATCGCCCTGATGGCGGAGGTTTGAAGATAATCAGAGTTCGCATAAGCCAATTTAGCAAAAACCGGCTCAACAGCCCACATTAAGCTGGCTCCGAGTATTGCCAATATGCCTGTTCTCTTTGCGTCCATAATAGCTATCTAAATTCGATATAACAGATGAGTTCTGATAGCATATTTACACCTTCAATGCAAGATGGTAAACGCTACAGATAACTTTGTAAGTAGAAAGATGAGTCCTTAGGACTTGTAAATAAATTATCTTTCATTTTTGGCTGGCTGCGGCTTCGGCTGGCGGCCTCAGCAAAACTCGGACTACCAACCAGTAGTCCTGCGTTTTGCTTCCTTGCCAGCCTTGTCCTCGCTCAGCCAAAAACGAAACCTAATTTCTTTACCAGTCCTTATATAACTCCGGTCGCGTACAGTTTGCGAATTGTGCTTGTATAAGGTCTGTTTGTGTGCTATCATTTTTAAAGGTCTGAAAAGAATAGAAACGTAGATTTTGTTACCAGATGTTTATCAGCTTTGAGCAAGATTAACAATGGAAGAGGGCTTCGTCATGCGCCTGAAATACATATTAGCGGTAATTGTTATTCTTTGTTTGGCGAACTGCCTGACTTGTAACCTTTATGCGTCCGATTCGTCAGCCGTATCAAATGATTCACCAAATGGGGATGTATCCAAACAAATCATCGATGAAGAGCACCAATCAATTAACAATCTTCGTGAGCAAATCGCTCTTTTGGAAAATAAAAATCGCCTGCTTGAAGAAAAAAATCGGAACCTTTTAAACCAAATATACCGGGCGCTTAATCTCGCTCCGATGTTTACAATCGCCGTTATTGGTCTAATTATTTATTCCACGCACCGGCGATATGAAAAAGACAAATTGCTTCTAATGTGCATAATTAAGAGCGAAACTGCAAAGTTAAGAGCAGAATTCGAAAACCGATACTCTGAAGCAGTTAGACCTGTTGACGAGCGTATTAAGTCTTTAACGGAAAACAATCTCATCTTTCAGATGGAGATCTCGACGCTCCAGGCCGAACAACAGATGAGCAAAGGTCAGCTAACCAATGCCATAAGATGCTGGTTTGACGTTGCACAAAAAGCCTGGTCTATAAAATGGAATTGGCGTGTTGCTTTTGCTCTCGATAGAATAAATTATCTTCTCAACAAGGGAGCCAAAATCACGCTTACATCAAGTAAAACCGAATTGAACACTTTTCTACAATCCTTACCGCCGCAATTTGAACCGTTGGTCAAAGCAATTCAAAGCAAAATCTAAGTGTTCAACAAATACAATACACAAGGCAAATTCAACTGACATAATTTAGGTTGATTTTTTGCCTGTCTTTTTATATTCTTCGTACACTGATTTGCGAGCAGTGGTTCGTCCTCTGGTATGTTCCTGCTTTGTTGGTGATAACGTTTTTCAGGCAAGGATTTCAAATATGCACATCGATTCATATCAATTCGGTAACATCGTTATCGACGGGGTAAATTACAATAAAGATGTTATAATTCTTGGTGACACTGTCCAGGCCAACTGGTGGAGAAAGCGGGGACATTTGTTGTCTGCGGAGGATTTGCAGCCTGTGATTGCAGCTAAGCCGTCCGTGTTAATAGTCGGCTGCGGGGCATCAGGGCTGATGAAGGTCTCGGATGAGGTCCGCCAGGCTCTGCTGGAAGAGGACATCCAGTTGGAAGCGGTTGATACGGCCAAGGCCGTCGAGCGGTTCAATGAACTATCGAAAACCGACGTTAACATTGCCGCTGCGCTGCATTTGGCCTGTTAGCGTAGTCTTTGCAGCGAAGCTACTTTTCAGATTCTTTTTCGGGCTTCATCACTTCGCCGGTCATAGGAACAAATCGGACCGGCATAACATTTCTTTTGCGAAGATTGCCCTTGTCATCCTTTGTTATGACGACCAGATGCTGAAAGCCGAAAGAACCCTCCACGGGCAATATCATTCGACCGCCCGGCTTTAGCTGTTCGAGCAGCGGCGGCGGGATGCGTCCGGCAGCGGCTGTGCCGATAATGGCGTCAAACGGGGCGTTTTCCTTCCAGCCGAAGAAACCATCGCCGAACCTGACGAATACGTTCGGGTAGCCGAGCTCCTTCAGGCACTTTTTGGCCCTCTTTGCAAGTCCTTCGACAATCTCGATAGTATAGACCTGCTGTGCAATCTCGGCGCAGACGGCGGCCTGATAGCCTGAGCCGGTGCCTATCTCTAAGACTTTGGAATTGGGCTTGAGCTTTAAGGCCTCGGTCATAAAAGCAACGATGTAAGGCTGACTTATGGTTTGGTCAAAGCCGATGGGCAGCGGATGGTCGGCATAGGCATAGCGCTGCTCGCCGGCTCGGATGAAGGCATGGCGTGGCACGATTCGCATCGCCTTTAGGACATTCGGGTCGTTGATGTCCCTGGCCTGTATTTGCCGGGCAACCATTCTTGCCCGCTCTTTGGTCCGCTCTTTAAAGGCCGGATGTTTGTGCTCAAGACGAAGTGGGCTTTTATCGTTCGGGTCTTTTTGGTCTTGCTCGAAATGCTGGTTCGGCTCGGCTGGTGCCTGATTGGCATCAGCTTCTGAACCTTGCGAAGCTACAACAGACTCAGGTTCCTTCGCACAGTTAATCGTAAAGATAATTGCAAATAACACCGGCACTATCAGCAAACACAGGGCAACATACATCCATTTCTTAATCGGTCCTGGATTTTTTGCAGCCATTTCCTATTCCTCCAATTTGCGTTCTACAATTTCCGACTGAGAACCGGCCTCGGTCACCCCCATACAGCTTTGAGGGTGCCACCCGGCGTTTCTTTAAAACCGCAAGGCAAAACGGCAACTGGTATTATATCATACATGGAACAAGCCCAACCCAGAAAAAATCGAAAAGAATGTATGAATCTTTCGTTCAAATCAGTTATGATTGCCGGGTCATAGTCTCGAAAAAATGTTAGCTAAGGGGGTCAAAGCAGAATGAATCTACTAAATGTTTGTTGGATTCCCGGGTCAATGATGCAATCATGCAGCAAGACATAAAAGTTCGAACAGATAAAAAAAGGCCATAAAATGAAGGTACGAGAAAGCGGGATGCCTGACCGTGATGTATGGGAAAAGTTTTTTGACCCGCTTAAAATCATAACTACATTAGGAATTACCGCTCAGACAGGTGATGTGGCAGAATTTGGATGCGGATACGGCACATTTATTTTTCCAACAGCAAGAACTATCAGTGGAACATTCTACGCACTGGATATCGAGCCAGAGTTGATGCAAATGGTTAGTGAGGAAGCGAAAAGACAGAATCTGAAAAATGTTAATGTCGTCCTAAGGGATTTTATGGCAGAGGGGTCTGGTTTAGAGGACCAAAGCATTGATTATGTCATGCTTTTCAATATCCTTCACCTCGAAAATCCGGACACATTGCTCAAAGAAGCCAATAGGATATTGCGGCAAAAAGGCTTGCTCGGAATAATTCACTGGAATTACGACCCATCCACGCCGCGAGGGCCTTCAATGTCGATACGGCCTAAACCTGAAGATTGCATTAAATGGGCGCTGCATTCAGGATTTCACAGCCCGGAAAGATACGATTTAAAGCCGTATCATTATGGTATCGTTTTGAAAAAGTAAGAAGGAAACTTGTCAGATGAACATAGGAGTGATTATCGTCAGTCAGACTTTCGTATTGAAGTAGAAATAAGGATGAAAATATGGAAATACCTTTTATCTTATGTATAGTGATTATTGCCAGTTGTATCGGCACAATGACGGGCTTTGGGACATCGACGATTATGGTGCCGATTGTCCTATTATTTTATTCTGTGCCGCAAACGCTTCTTTTCGTAGGGATTATCCATTGGTTTGGCAATATATGGAAATTGATTCTCTTTAAAAAGGGATTTCAGTGGAGGTTGATTCTGAGCTTCGGTGTTCCTGGTATTGCCGCTACATTTCTCGGGGCGTCATTAATGTTCAATATCTCAACAGCGGTACTCTCAAGGATATTAGGGTCTTTTCTGATTATTTACGTAGTTTACTTGTTTGCCAAAAGCTCTTTCAAAATCAAACAAAGCCTTTTTGCCGGTGCTTGTGGAGGTGCGCTCTCAGGTTTCCTGGCGGGTCTGTTTGGAATGGGCGGTGCGGTTCGTGGACTTTTTCTGACGTCCTTTGATTTGCCCAAAGCTGTTTATATAGCTACCGCAGGTGCCATTGCCTTGATAATAGACACTACCCGACTAACGACTTACTTTGCAAAAGGAGCGCGACTTCCGACTTTACTTCTGTGGGGATTGCCGATATTTATTCCCGCTTCTTTCCTGGGTGCCAAAATAGCTAAGCGTATTGTCGATAAGATTCCCCAGGAGCATTTTAGAAAAGTCATTGCCGTCTTTCTATTTCTGGCGGGAATAAAATTACTACTTTTGCCAAAATAAGTTACGTTTTTTGAATTGACACGATATTGTGGATACTTCTGACGATTCAAGAAATTTAATTCGTATGAAGTAAAAAAATGAATCTGCTTGAAATCAAATATCTCGGCAAGCTGCTCAAATCATGGTGGTTCCCATTAGTGCCGCAAGTCTTAATGTTTTTTGTCTTTGCAATGCTTATTTATGGAGGAATTAATGTTAGTACCGATGACTCTGTCTTCGCCAAGGAGCTTCGTAATACGAACCTGGCGAACCTGATGATATGGTCGTTCTGGTGGCCGCTGATTATCATTGCCGCAATTCTATTGGGCCGTGTATGGTGTATGGTCTGCCCGATGGAGTTGATAACCTCTGTGGCGGGCCGGATGGGACTGCGGCGTAAAGTGCCGGGCTTACTGAAAAGCGGCTGGGTAATCACTATCTTCTACACGCTTATCCTGATTGTGGGAATACACACTCTGGCCTTGCACCGGATACCTCAGCGAATGGCATTTTACCTGCTGACGCTGCTGGTGGCGGCGGTGGTGGTTGGCCTGATATACGAGAAGCGGACGTTCTGTGGCTATGTCTGTCCGATAGGGCACTTGCTCGGTTTGTATGCCTTTATTTCGCCGTTTGAGTGGCGGGCAGACGACCTGTCGGTCTGCGGGTCCTGCAAGACAAAAGACTGTATCGCAAAAAAGAACCATTATCGAATAGTCGGCCGTTCGTGCACAAGCAACCTTTACCCAGCTACAATCAAAGACAATCAAGACTGCCTGCTGTGCACACAATGTCTCAAGGTGTGCCCCTATGATAACCTACGATTGTCAACCAGATGGCCTTTCGCCGATTTCTTCCGTGCCGTTGAGCTGCGAGCTGCGCAGGTGGGATTCATTGTGTTGGTAAGTGGATTTATCGTCTATGAAGTCCTGTCGGAGTGGCCGGTCTCGAAAGCAATCCTAAAATGGATTCCAGAGCATCTTATCGACGCCCTCGGGATAACCGGCCCGATGACGGGTTTCGTCAGTGCAATCGTTATGTTCATTATATTTCCCGGCGTTTTATTTTTGGCCGTCGGCGCTCTGGCAAAAATAGCATCGGACCCAGAGAAGGTGTCCTCCGGAGCGGCCGTTAAAACATTTGCCTTTCTGCTGCTTCCGACTATGGCAGGGGCCCATTTAATCAAATCAATGCTCAAAATGACCTCACGTATCCCCTACTGGCCGCACGTGTTTTCGGATCCAAAGGGCATCGCGACAGCCCAGGAAATAGTTGATGAAACACTGGTTTTGGACAAGTCGGTGACGAATGCACTTTATCCGGCAATAAGTTTTGCGGCGGCGGTAGTGCTCCTGACCGCCCTGGTGGCTACGCTGTTGATTTTCCGCAGATCCGCGGCTGTGCAAAAGCTCAACCCCGGTGCCAGAGTTATCGTGATTTTAGGCGTGCTGGCGTATTGGGGCGTCTTCGGCTTTACGATTTTCAAGTGGAGATTCTCATAGGGAGTCCTCCGTAATGAGTCCCCAGGACTTACGGACTGCTAATATCAATACCAAAATTTTTGCAAAAAAACCCCTTGCAAGGAAAATAAAAGCCCCTATAATTAATTATTGAAAAATCGAAACTCGGGCCACGGGGGTACGAGTCACGATTCCGCGGGCGTAGCTCAGTGGTAGAGCGTCACGTTGCCAACGTGAATGTCGTGAGTTCAAGTCTCATCGCCCGCTTTAAGGAGTTTTCCCAGGGATAGGGGCCTGCAAACGCATCTTATCGCGTTTAAGGAACCTTATAGTATCGGTGAGATACCGGCTAACGGGTAGTTTGGCGTTGGTTGCCGATATGTTTAGGAAATCGTGAAAACTTGGCTAAAGCCCGCTGCTTCGCTTTGGCGCCTGCACTGTCGTTACCGCAGGTGCAAGCGAAGCAAAACGGCGGGTTGATGCCTTTTTTGTTTATTATTTCAGAATTGCTAAGACAAAATCGTTCAGGAGCACCGAAATGGCCGAGGAAGAACAATCCACGACACCGGAAGAAGAACAAGCCACAGCAACGGAAGAAGAACAGCCAACGGCAACGGAAGAAGAACAATCCACAGCACTGAAAAACACAGTAACAATCGAAGAAGCAGGCCCCTGCAAAAAAAAGGTCTCTATAGAGATACCGGAAGAGAAAATTAAGAACGTTACTGATGAACAATACAACACTCTGCGCAAAGAAGCGCTGGTGCCGGGCTTTCGAAAGGGTCGAGCACCGCGCCGACTGCTGGAAAAAAGGTTCGGCAAGGATACAACTGAGCAAATCAAATTGAAATTGTTAGCCGATGCGAGCGAGTCAGCCATCAAGGACAATGAGGTGCAGATCATAGGCGAGCCGGACATTGATTTTGAAAATATAGAGATGCCGGCTGAAGGCCCGCTGAAGTTTGATTTTGAGGTCGAAGTGCGTCCTGACTTTGACTTGCCGCAGCTCGAAGGCATTCCGGTAACCAGGACAAAACTGGAAGTTACGGATGAGCAAGTCGATAGAGAGATTGAGCGATTACAAAGATGGTCAGGTATATGGACACCGCGTAAGGATGGAGTTGTTGAGCCCGATGACCAGATAATTGCCGATGCGCTTATTAAGGCCGAGGGCATCGAAGAAGAACAGAAACTCGACAACATCGAGATATATGTAAGGCAAAACGGTTTTGTTGGCCAAATCCCGGTTGAGAAGCTCGACGAATTGTTGGCAGGTGCCAAAGCCGGCCAAACCAAACAGATAAGCGTCGATGTCCCGAAGACGTATTTCAGAGAAGAATATCGCGGCAAAAAGGTGGACATCCAAATCGCCATCAAAGATATCAAATGGCTCAAGCCCGCCGAGTTAGACGAAAACTTCCTCACGAGACTTGGTATCGAAGATGAAAACGAGCTGCGGGAAAAAACCGAGGATTCCCTGCAGAGCCGATTAGAGACACAAGCTCGAACTCAAATGAGCGAGCAGATTTATGAGTATCTGCTCGATAACACTGATTTCGACTTGCCGTTAGACGTTGTTGCTGCGCAGGCAAAGACACTGCTGCAAAGGCAATATACGAATTTGATGATGCGGGGCTTGGCCCGTGAGCAGCTCGAAGAGCAGATGGAGCAGCTTCAAGCCGGCAGTGAAGAACAAGCCAGGAAACAGCTAAAAACATTCTTTATTATGGACAAAGTTGCCGATAAGCTCGAGATTGATGCCAGCGAAGAAGAGATTAACGGCCATATCGCCCAGATAGCCATTCAGCGAGGACAAAGGCCCGAAAGAATGAGAGAGGACATGGAACGTGATGGCTCGTTAGCTCAGTTCAAGTTAGAGGTACGCCAAAATAAGTGTATCGCCGAACTGCTTGAGACAGCAAAAATAACGGAAAAAAAGTCCGAAAAGAAAGCCAAAAAAGCCCGAAAAACCACTAAGAAATCGGCGACAAAAACCGCTGAAAAGCCAGCCGGGGCCGAGAAAAAACAACCCCAAAAACGCAAAAAGAACAGTTAGACGTCCCTGGAAACTCCGTAATGGGGAATAATATATTACAAAAATGGGGTAAAACAAGAGAACCAGCGAGTAAAAATATCCGATAAAAACGTATTCGCTTGCCGAAACACGAGTTGTAAAAAAATACGAACTTCATATTAAGGAAGCAATGAATGTTTATTGAACATCGTGCAGGAAACATTGTGAAGGGTTCCCACTTTACGGCTTATTGCAAAACAGGACCCCAAAGTATGGATGTGTACAATCAATACGGCCAATATCAGCGCTACCGCCAGATGAGTCTGGACGATATGCTGTTAGAGAACCGGATTGTGTTTTTGATAGGGGAGATATCGTATGAAAGGGCTGCTGAGGTAATTATGAAGATGCTGTATCTGGACAATCTCAAGCGTAAGAGTGAAATCAGCTTGTATATCAATTCCCCGGGCGGCAGCGTTGACGATACGATGGCTATTTATGATACGATACGCTTCATCAGCTCGCCGGTAGCAACCTTCTGTATCGGAAGAGCTCAGTCCGGTGCTGCCATAATACTGTCAGCCGGCACAAAAGGCAAACGGCACGCCCTTGCACACGCCAAGATTATGCTTCACCAGCCCTGGGGCGGTGTCAGCGGCCAGGCAGCCGACATTAAGATCCAGGCCGAAGAAATCCTCAAAACCAAAGTTATGATAAACGAAATTCTTGCAAGACACACCGGCCAGCCGGTCGAAAAAATCGCCGCTGAGACTGAAAGAGACAGATATATGACTGCCGATGAGGCTAAACAATACGGCCTTATCGACGAGGTGCTGCGCGAAGAAGATAAAGACAAAGATGAAGATAAAGATGGAGATAAAGATAAAGATAAAGACAAAGATAAAAAAGAAAAGGGAAAAAAGAACAACAAAAAGAAAAAGTGAAAAAAAAATCTGAAATCCGATATTCGATTTTCGGATTTTAATTTTGAATTGTGATTTTTCGTTTTTAAGTTTAAGTTTTTAGTCTTAGAGGTAAATATGATAGTTAATCAGACCCTGGTTCCGATAGTAATTGAGAAAAGTGGCCGAACCGAACGCGCGTACGATATTTATTCAAGACTGCTGAAAGACAGGATAATTTTTCTTGGTGGGCCGATTGAGGATACATCCGCCAATCTAATCATTGCCCAGATGCTGTTTTTGAGCAATGAAGACAACAAGAACGATGTCCATTTTTACATCAATTCGCCCGGCGGCTCAATCACAGCCGGGTTCGCAGTGTATGACACGATGCAGTTTCTGCGTTGTAACGTTGCGACGTATTGCATCGGGCAGGCAGCAAGTATGGCAGCGTTGTTATTGGCCGGCGGTAAGGCGGGTAAACGCTTCCTGCTGGCAAACAACAGGATTCTTCTGCACCAGCCCTTAATCACGGGACAATTGGTTGGAACGGCTACCGACCTCGATATCGAAGCACGGGAAATACTTAGACTGCGCGCTCGGCTTTATGATATATTGGCCAAACATACGGGCCAAACCGTCGAGAAAATTGAAAAAGACTGCGACAGAGACCTCTGGATGGACGCAGCCGAAGCAATCGAATACGGATTGGCCGACAGAATATTGCAAAAAGCACCTGAAATCGTCAAGAACCAGGAGTAAGAAGCGCAGGAATAATGGATACCGAATATCCAATGCTGAATGTTGAATTGTCAGATGTCAGATGTCAGATGTCAGATGTCAGATTTTTCTGTATTCTGTCTTCTGTCCTCTGTTTTCTGTCCTTTGTTGCCGGCTGTGAAAACGCCAACAGCATAAAAACACCGTTAGTTGAGCAAATCGGAAAGTTGACGGAGCAAAAAACGCAGTTAGAGAACCAGCTCGAACAGACCAGGGCCGAAAACAAACAATTAAAAAAACAAATGCATGTCCTCTCCGGCTTACCTGAGCAGGTCAAGGGCGAAAACCTCTATCGCCTTGGAAAAATCGTGATCGGCGGATATACCGGCTTCTTCGACAAAGACAAAGACGGCGAGAAGGAAAAGCTGATTGTCTATATACAGCCGATTGATGAAGAAGGTGACATAGTAAAAGCCAGCGGAACTGTGGACGTGCAGCTCTGGGACCTGAATAAAGAGGAGGGCCAAGCTCTGCTCGGCCAGTGGCACGTAAAGCCGGGTGAGCTGAAAAAACTCTGGTTTGCCACGTTGATAACCATCAATTACAGATTGATGTTCGACATAGCCGACAAGGTCAAAAGTTTCGACGAGCCATTGACAGTGAAGGTAACCTTCACCGATTACCTCACCGGAAAAGTATTCAAAGAACAAAAGGTAATCAAACCGTAAAGTTTGTGACTAATACTTTGTCACAGCTATATTGATGGGTTGCTATTTTACAGAAGGTTGTCACCCCGAGCGAAGCCGATATTTTCGAGACAAGGTGCGCTTGTCACACGGACATCGGACCACTCCCGATGAATCGGGACTGAATTTCCAATGAATGTTCTCCGCAGTCCCGTAAGTCCGCTTGTCTGCTTGTCCGCTTGGGGACGCCTTGCGGCGGATGCCTTTCGGCATTTGAAAAGAGGATACTCAGGCAGGCAATGGTTCGACAGGCTCACCATCCTGAGCGAAGTCGAAGGAAGTCGAGGGAGGGAATAATGTAAGTTGATTCAAAAGAGGAATTATAGCATTTGATGGTCTAAACTGAGAATAAGGAGTTTGGGAATGTAAGCGGTTGTTTTTTGAAAGGATAGACAGGTATTCGTAGTGGTCCGATTGGCGCTTGACAAGTGCAATGTGTTCTTTTCTTTCGGTAAATTCTAACAGCGGCTGGGATAAAAAACTGTGGCAATATCCCGGCGAACTTTTCTTAATCTGAGATAGGACTGAAATGTGTCTGGTCAAACTGGGTGGAAATTATTTTTGCATCAGTTACAAATCTCAGGAGCATTGCGATTTTGCTTTTGACGCGGGCCTTTCGATAAATATTTCTTGTGTGAGTTTTTACCGTACCGGGGCTTATGTGCAGAAACTTAGCTATATTACCATTGCGCTGACCCCGGCAGATCAACTTCGCTATCTGGCACTCACGAGGTGTTAAGCTATATCGCTTCTTTACATATAACCATTCCTTGTTGTTCAGCAATATGATTTCTTGTTCCTTGCCGCTGGAATCACTCCCGGCGACATTTTCGATTGGTGGATTTGGAAATTCGAGCATGGTTAACCGTCCTCCTGCAATTGTTTGAGCAGACGCTGTGCCTCGTCCAGGTCAGTATCTGATAAAGCACCTATTCGGTCGGCTGGGTCCAAAGCCTGGTACATGTCCAAGGCCTGGTTTAGACGTTTGACAGCTTTATCCTTTTGTCCGAGTTTGTCAAAAGCCCTTGCTAAATGAAAACGTGCGGAGATAGCTGCCGGTGTTCCGTCTGGGTAGAGTTTGATACACGTAGTGAAATCCTCGACGGCCTTGTTGAATTCGCCCAGCCGGTAATACGCAACACCGCGGGTGTCGATAAGGTCAATATAGTTCGGTGATATTTGTAGTCCCCTCTGGGCAAGTTCGAGCGCCTCTTGGAAATTGCCCTGCTCTTCGCACATTATCCAGGCCAGATTGTTGATGATGATTAGATTGTCAGGCTTAAGCTGAAGCGTCCGTTGATAGAGTGGCACAGATTCGTCAGAACGACCAATGGTGTATAGTAGTATAGCAAGGGCAGTCATAGTCTCAATAGAATCAGAATCATTTTTCAACATTATCCGAAGTATATCTTCGGCTGTTTTCTTGGCCTGGCTGTTATCAGTTGTTACCAGGTTCCTGGCAATAATGATAGGCGTACGGCTGTCTTCTGGGTGCTTTTGGTACCAGTCTGTGACCTTTTGGCTAAGCTCACTCCATAATTGGTCATCTTTGAGTAACCGTACTTGAGCTAATAAGGGAACTGGGTCATTTGGTTCAGACTGAATCAGAGAGTCAAATTCCTTTTGGGCATCTGCCTTGTTGCCGTTCTTGTGCAACGCTACGGCAAGGGCGACCTTTATTCTTCGCTCGTCCTGGGTTCCGGCGCGAGAGACTAATTGTGCCTTGAGAATATTTACGGCCTTTCGCGGCTCTTTTGTTGTAATATAAGTGTTGGCCAGGAACATTGCGGCGTCGGTATTGTTCGGGTCCAGTTCTCGCAACATTTTGAGAGTTGGAATTGCCAAGACAGGCGACCGTTTTGCCTCGGCACCAGCTTTCAACAGGAGTAACGTCCTATCGTTGGGTGTATGGGCAAGGCCTCGCAAAGCGGCATCCATAGCTTTGGAGAACTGTTTTTGTGAGAACGATATCTTTCCCAGAAGCGCCCAGGCCTGACTGATTTCAGGTTGGTCTTCGGTTATCTTTTGAAGAATCCGCGTGGCATTTTTGATAGCTGGAGCCATTCCTTCTGTGAGCAGTGATTTAGCTTTGAACAGCCGCAGGTCAACATCGTCAGGATTTGATTGCAGAGCCTCATCAATAAGGACTTTTCCCTGACGAATTTTTTCGGCGTCTCCCGATTCAAAGAGTAGCAGAATAGCGCGTTTTTGGATTTGGATATCGCTCAAGCCCAAAGATAGTGCCTGTTGAATATCAGCAATCGCCTTATCTGTCTGGCCCATAGAAAGGTAAAAGTCACTCCGGGCCATCCATACACTAACGTTGTTGGGTTCGATGGCAGCAGCGTGCTCAAAGTCTCGTAACGCCTTATCCGCCTGCCCCAGAGAATCATATGTTCTGGCGCGAAGCACATAAGCGTATGCGTTGTCAAGGTTGTTTATTATTTCATCACAAAGTTTCAATGCTTCTGCGGATTTATTTTGACGAATGTTGAGCTGGATCTGTGCATAAGTTATAGGCAGTGAGTTAGGGCTCTTGGCCTTTAGTTCATCCAGTAATTCTCCAGCCTCGTCAAACTTAGCTTGCTGTGTTTTGAGTAATGCAAGAGAAAGACGGTTAGCCTGGTTATTAGGGTCATTACTGATAAAGTCCTGCAGAATATCTGAGGCTAAACTTAACTCGCCGTGCCTGAGGTAGCTTTGCAATTGCAGTTGCTGAAGTTGTGGGTGCTTTTGTTGGGAAACTCGGCTCAAAAGCTGGTCGGCCTCGTCATATTCCTCTGGCTTGTTTGCTTTGTAGAGTGCGGCGACAGTCGGCATTATTATACGAAGGTCATCCGGAGAGCGGCTCAGGGCTTCACGGTATGTCGAAATTGCCAGTCGCAGCTCGCCGGAACGATCGTAGGCTGCCGCCAGGAGCATCCGGCTTGCCTGGTCGTTCGAGTTTGCCCGCATATTTTCCTGCAGGAGCGAAACAATTTGGGGATAACGGACTTTGAAATCATCTGCTGCAAACCAGAGTTTTGCTTGTTCATGTCGCCATTGCCAGCCATCCTCGCCCTCGAGTAACTTGATGTCGTTGACGAGCTGCTGGGCTTTTTCGGGGTCTTTGATAACCTGTTCACACAGTAAAAGTCGGCGTTTTACAGGAATGTCATCGGGCAGTTTTTCTGCAAGTGCACTAAGTGTTGGGTAAGCATCGTCTTTCTGATTCCACAGAGAATAAAATTCGGCAAGCAGCAGGCCTAATGTGCGCTGGTTGACAGGCTGGTCAATGCGCGCCAACGCATCTTTAATAATTGCTTCGCATTTTTCTTGATTGCCTTGCCGGTTTAATAAAATCGCAATGTATCTTACCGGTTCAACGTTCTGGGGAAATTCCTCCATCGTTTTGTTTAACATCGATATTGCTTCATTCATCTTGTCCTGAGCAATGAGCAACTCAGCTTCAGCCATAGCAATCCTTATTTGCAAAGGATGGTCCTTCTTCAGTTGAGTTACCAAGGCCTGGGCATTGGCGAAATTGCTCTGTCGTAGTGCGAGCTGGTACTGTAAAAGTTTGACCTCGAGAGCGCCGTTAGAGGCTTTCTCTAATAATGCGGACAAATCCTTTTCTATGTCCTGCCACATTTGGTCATTTTCACCTGTTGAGCCTGCCGCCAATAGTTGTATTCGAGCTTGTATATATAGTAAAGCAGCACCAGTATTTTCCGGCGAAAGTCGCTTTGCCGTTTCGGCGTGCTCGGCTGCGTCAGTCCAGTTTCCGGTCTGGGCTGACAGTTTGGCCAAGGCCAGATGTCCACTGAAGAGATTAGGCCTTTCGGAAACAAGCGTGCGCAAATGCCGCAGCGCCAATTGTGTGTTGCCTAAGCGAGACAGAGCTTTTGATAACGCCAATTGAACATTTAAGCGAACCTTTGCGTGAACCTCTGATGATTTATCTGCCAATGCCATTGACTGCTGCCAATGTTTAATGGCCTCAAACAGATGTTCTCTCTCGGCAGCTACAAGACCTTCCAGGAATGCAACCGTTACGGGTGCGACGTCCTTTTGGTTCATTTTGGTGATGCAGTCGGCAGCGCGGTCGAGTTGGTCGCAACGGATAAACAACTCTGTAGCTATTGGCATAAAATCCCAGGGCTGAGAAGAAAGCTCTTTTAAGCCGGTCTCGGCTACTTTTAGCATCTTTTCCTGCGACTGTGATTTCAGTGCGAGCTGAGCCCATGTTTGCCAGAGACCCTGGTCTGTCGGCGAGGTCGTTTGCACAGCCGTGAGATGTTGCTCTGCCTTATCCAGATTGTTTGCATAAATAAATTCGCTGGCAAGGCGCAACTCCACATTAGGGTCAGACAAATCCTGTTTTTCAGCCTGCTCTAAGTCACTTAAAGCTTTGGTGCTGTCTTTGGCTCTTCGATGGAAACCGGCACGGACTATATATGCCAGGGCCGAGGACGGATTATTCTTCACCGCTTCGTTAAACCAATCGTTGGAGTCAGGGAAATCATCCGGACGCTGCTCTATCAGTTGACCCAATGTTTCATAAACCAATATCTGGTCAGGATGTTCTTGTAAGATGCTCTTCAATTGTGCCGCTGCTTCACTGAACTTTCGTTGTCTAGCCAGCGCCAGGGCCAAGATTCTGCGAAGCTCAGGGTCATCATTTGTTTCGAGCTGTCTGTTGGCAATTAACTCGGCCTCCCCAGGCATTCCCATCATTAAATATACTTCAGTAAGTCGCATAGCAGCTTCGGAATTGTTTTTGTCTGCTCTCAAAACGGTTCGATAAGCCGATATGGCTTGTTGAATATTGTTGCGTTTGGAAGGTCTGATTTTAAGCTGTGCCTCGGCGTATTTGAGCAGCGTGGGCACATCATCCGGCTCCACAGTCAGATGCCGGCCAAGATTCGCTACTGCTTGTTCCCACTTTTGTTCATCATACGCCTTATTGCCGAGGACAAGTCCCTGTTCGGCCCTGTTAGTTCTCTGCCATTGGCGCAGTCCAAAAGCGGTTACACCTAAAACACCGATACTGATTACCAGAACAATTGCCAGTTTCCAGTTAAAGTATCTTCTTGGCATTTCCGTATCCTTTCACGATATCTTTGCTATGCGTCTCGTGCTTCGCAGCGAAGTGCTTCACAGAGTAGCAAGCGCTTCGCAGAGCATAGTTAGAATTGGTTGATGAAGTTATCAAACAGCTTTTTGGTTGTTTTCCAGCATATCCATAAGTCCATCTTTAGTGACATATTTCTGACATATTCGGTGTCATAGTGTATCCATTCCTGGAAGTCTTTCATTGGCTGGCGTGTTCTGAAAATCTGCCAGAGTCCCGTTATTCCCGGGCGAACAGACAATCGGGCGTCACGCCAAAATGGACACAACGTATTCTCCGATTCAGGAGAAGGTCTTGGACCAACGACGCTCATTTGGCCAAGTAAAACATTGATGAATTGAGGTATTTCGTCTAAATATGTCTCTCGCAGGAATCTGCCGACGGCGCTGATTCGCGGGTCATCGGTCATCTTGAATTGTGGGCCATCGACTCTACTAACGAATCGTAGTTTATCCTGCATCTCATCGGCGCCGAGGTGCATTGTCCGGAATTTTATACAGTTGAATGTTTTCCCATAGAGTCCCTGCCGTCTATGCTTAAAAAACACCGGGCCGGGCGAAGTTAATTTTGTCGCTAAGGCGATGAAGGGTATTATGGGAGCAAATAGAATTATTACTATTATTGCAACAAAACAATCAGCAATTCGCTTGAAGCTGCCTGCGTAAGAAAACCTTGGCCAAGTGCGGAAGGTATCGTTGGTGCGTTGTTTGCGGTCCAATTCGAAGGCCGGATAGTAAATTTGCTTTGAACTATTGTTAGCCGAGCGAGTTAGCAGTTTCCAATTCGTTCGTGGTCCTTTTACAATGCAGTTCTGCACAAGTTTGTTCTGCGGTACTGAGACTTTCGGGCCAATGATAGATGAGTTTATTACCGCTCCTTGTTTAATCTTCACGTTATCGCCAATGATGGTTGGGCCAACCACGATTGTCTTTGGGCCGATGCAAACGTTTTTCCCTAACAATACTTTCCCAACTAATCTTGAATCCGATGCTTGATGCTCGATGCTGGATACTCGTCGAGAATCGAGAATCGAGAATCGAGAATTTAGAACGGTCCTGCAAAAGTTCAACAAGCCATCTTGCGTTCCTAAATCCAATACAGCCCCGCCTATATTAATTCCACACGACCTCAATGAATTTGATAGGCACTTGTCTAAAAGAGCGGAAAAGGATTGAGGTAAAACACCATCAGCCTGTGCCCCAGGTACCTGTGCCCCAGGTATAAGAAGCTGGTCAATAATACTGGTTTTAACAAAAAGATGATGAGGCCAATCGGTGAAAACAGGCAAGCATCTGCTTGATTCATATAAAGGAAAAAGTTCGGCCGAATCACAGTACAATCGACGGAAACCTGCTACCTTGCCCTGAGCTGTCAATCGCATTTTTTCTCGTTTGCCCAACAGGTCAGGCTCGACATTAACCGCCACTATGTCCGCCTGGATTTTGACCAGTAGTTTGTTAAGTAGTTGGCTATCAATTTGCGTGGCAAAGCGTCCGTTGGAAATAACAAACCATTTGTCTCGTTTAGCTCTGCCACAGGTAGCTCTGCCACAGGTAGCTTTCCGCAGGAACTCCGGGAAGATTGGCACATTTTCAGTGTAAGATACTGTCTTTAACCTGGGCACATGAGATTTAACGTTCCATTCTTCTGGAATGGCACAGACATTTTTTCCGTTGCGGCCCCAACGTAAGCTTTTGCTTAAGCCATCGAGAACGACACCGGCAATAGGCTCGTTGGCCAGAGCAAACCGAAGAAGGCTCGTGCTTCGCAGCGAAGTACTTCGCAGAGTAGCATTATCACCGCTGCTTTTTGCGCCCGCAACCGGCGGATTGTTTTTATGTATGATAATCAGATTCATTGGTGGATTAAGAACTAATGTCTTGTTAATAATCTTCGGCTGGTTGATTTCACTCAGGAACTGTGGAATTGCTGGGATTGTCCTCTATGCTTTGCATAGGGAGCAGCCTTCTTTTTGCTCGCTTGACAGTTTTCCTTGATTTGGCATTTTGTGCGTAATAATTGTGTCTATAACGGTAGTAACTCTGCTCGGCTTGGACGTTACTTAACACTACGCCCAGTAATCTGACATTTATTTTCATTAGCCGTTCCTTCGCCTCTTTGAGTTCCGGCGTAGTAGTTCGGCCGGCGAAGCTGGTCAAAATAACCCCATCTCCAAATTTGGCCCATATAAGCGCATCAGGAAAAGCCAGTATAGGAGGAGTATCAATAATCACGTGGTCGTAGTTTTGGCTGAGCATATCTATGCACTGGCGTGTCCCCGGCGAAGCTAATAGTTCGTAGCCATTGGTTCTGCTGTGAGGATCGGCAGCCAGCACATCCAGGCCGGTCGAAGCTATAGAGTAAACAGCCTGGTCGAATTCCTTCCCTAAAAGTACATCCTGCAGCCCATTTGAGCCTTCGGGCAGATCCAGCAAATGTGCAACACCAGGTTTTCTCAAGTCACCGTCTATAAGCAAAACCTTTTTCCCTGCTCCGGATAAACTTGTTGCCAGATTAACGGAGAAAGTTGTTTTGCCCTCCCGCATCCCCGGGCTTGTAACAACCAATTTGTTAGGTATTCCTTCGCCATCCAGTAACCCTAAATTGGCGCGAATGGTTTGGTAGTCTTCGACTATATGTTCCGGAAGAAGAGACGGTTTGATATTGTGTGAGCTGGTCGTAGTGCCGATTATTCGAATACCCATGCGTTTAGTCACATCTTCAGGTGTACGCAAGCGATGGTCCATTTTGTCTCTTAGAAAGGCTAACATCATTCCGCAAGCCATTGAGCCGAACATAATGGCCATTGTGTATTTAACGCGTTTGTTTGACACAGAAGCAACCGTGGTTTCATAAGGAACAGATATTCGGGCAGGCCGCTTCCCTTCCATCTCCAGTTGCTGAATACGCCGCCGAATAGTATCATACACTTCCTTGGTGAGAGCTAACTGCTCTTGCTGCTCCGTGATGTCTAATTGTTTACGACCAAGCTGTATTGTATCGAGGTCTCCTTTGTCTATTTTAGTCTGTAAGATCTCTCCCTGGGCCTCTAATCCCCGCAACTCAAGTTCTGCATCGGCAAGCTCAGCCTCTCTATTCTCGCTTAGTTCTTCAGTGATACTTTCATCGAAAGTTTTTTCAACCTTTTTACGATGTTCTTCCAGGTTAGTTTTAAAAGCTTCTAAAAGCTCGGTTCTTCGTTTAAGTTGAGTGTTTTCGCTTGACAGAATTTGCCCGGCGGAAATAAGCTCCTCCTCCAATTGAGCTATACGCTTGGTCAACATTTGAACCAAAAGGTCGTTTTGAATAAACGTGTGCCGCCTTTCCAGCAAGACTCTCTGAAAAATTGAATCATCCTTAGTTTCTTTGAGAAGCTTTATTTTTATCTTTAAAAGGAGTTTATCTACGTCTATTTTAGTTGCAAGGCTTCGTAGAGCCGCTACCCGCTGGAGCATCATCTCCTGGTGTGGAGTTAACTCGACAGTGCCATACTCTTCCGCCGATTCACGTATGAGTTTCTTTTGTAAATCTAATTTATTTGCAAATGAGTCGCGTTCCTTTTTCAAGAGTTGTAGTTTTTGATATCCTTCCTCAGTCGATTCGTTACCTTCTATAATCATATAAGCTGTGCGAAAAGAACTTGCTATTTTTACCGCTTCTTTAGGCTCGGTGCTTACCACATAAATGTTTATCATTTCGCTGCCCCGGACCGGAGTAGCAGTAATAATTTCCCCACTTATCGCCTGCCGGAGAGCTTCAACTGGGTCGGCTGGTTTTTCGGGCGACATAGTGGTAATAATTTTCTTCCTTATCGCTTGAAAGAAAGTTTTCACTAAACCGACCGGTTTTTCGGACAAAGGCCTTTTGTTCTCAAAGAACTTAAGCCCCTTATCTGCAAGGTCATCTGCCACCCGTATAAGAATTCTTTGATCTATCGTGATAAGCCTTGCCTGGTCGTTCTTGAAGTTCTCGTACATTGGCATTACACGTTCAGAGTCCTTATCGCTGAAAAGGATATTAGGAATGATTGGTGCCACCCGAATTGACGCAGTGGCACAGTATTTAGGTTCTATCAGATACCATACCGCTGGAATCCCAATAGCGCAAATCAACACAAACGTTACAAGCACTATAGGCCAGTGACACAGCACACCTTTAAGTAAATCAGATGTGTTTGGACCGTCAGGTTCTGGCAGGGTTTCAAAACTAACAACCTTTTGTTCAATTACCTGGTCATTATCATGATATTTTTCTAAGTCGTTCATTTTTATCACTCCTTACAATTCACTACCTCACATTGGTTAATTGGTGAGTGGTTAATTGGTTATCAGGAAAGTGCCTAAAGTGAGCTAAAGTCAACATGGTTATCAGGTTATCAGGACATAAGGTAGTGGTTATCAGGTTAACTTTGTTTTATTTCCTGGTATCCGGATTCCCTGATATCTCCACAGGACGCCTGACGGTGCTGCACCCTGATTTCCTGATTTGCTGATATCCATATTTAAGGCACTTTAGGCACTTCAAACTTTATTTCACTCCCCACTCACCACTCTATTTTGTCGTTTAATTATTATTGCTTCTTCCTTGTCTGGAGGTGTGGTAAGTTTTGCCAAAAGCCAAAGCTCCGCGACCACTGCCGCAAGGGCCAATGGCATCATTGCATATCCGCCAAAGTCGTGGAATATCTTTTCCCAATGCTCGCCTTCAAGTACTGTGAAAAATGACGCTGTGATTGCTAATCGAACAGTGTTACACAGTAAAGCGATAGGCAGGCTCGAAACTAAGACTATCAGTTTTTCCCACCATGCCCGCTTGACCAGCAGGACAACCAGACCGCTAATCACAAAGAATGCGGTGATCATTCTCAAGCCGTTGCATGCCTCAGCTACTGCAACGCTTACATCGCCGATATGTATAACATTGCCTTCCCGTACGACCTCGTAACCCACCATCTCCAGACAAAATACGGCTGACGAAGTGGCCCAACGTTGTAAAGGCAATGTCACGGCCGCCTGCATACGGTTGGGCCAGGGAAGCATCAAACATAGGTACAATAATACCGTAGATACCTTTCGGAGAAGCTGCCAGCCAAACAGAAGCAGTACCAGTGCAGCAATAGTTAGAGCAATGGATAATCTTTCTGCTGAGCTGTACATAAAGAACAACCCGAAAAGTCTGATGGCCTGCGCAGCTATGAAGGCAAACAAACCCCAAACAGAAGGCCTTATTTTACACTGAGCAATATCATGACGCCTCGACCACAGGATATAAACAGCCAGAAAAGGAACTAATAGGCCGCTGGAGTATTCGTCACTTCTTTGCCATATATTCCAAAGGTCTGCAAGGCCGGCCTTATAAGACCAGAGAAATGCAATTAGAACGAGACTGCCCGCAAGCCAGGGGACAATTTTTGTTTTGCGCGATTGTACCCAACTTGGCAATTTTTCCACCATTAGGTGTCCTGCGGAGTTGACTTTACGAAGCGTCGGTTGCAGTGCATGCTGCAATCTGCTCGCGTTATTTTTTGAAACTTTCAAAGCCCGGCCGGCTGAACGTTCAAGTATTCCCTTCGGCTTAAATGGTATGGACTTTTCTTCGGCAACAGTATTAGCTCGCAAAGCCGCGTTGTGGCCGAGTAAACATCGTTGGATTTGGCAATTTGGCCCTACTCGTGCACCTTCCCATAGCACGCTGTTTACAACAACACTATCTTTGCCGATAGTGACATTGTTTCCGAGTATAGTCGGCCCAAGAATGACCGCGTCATTTGAGACGCAGGCGCCATCCATAATAACGGCCGGCCCGTAAATTCGCGCACCCGGCTCAACTTTAGCATTAGCTGCTATCCACACAGTTTGTGAATCAGCACCCTTAGAGGGTTTCAAGTCCGCATCCAGTTTTGGGCTGTTTTCCAGGTAATTAGTGATAGCGTACAGATATTCTCGCCGAATCCGAAAATTGCCGGCGTGGTTTTGCAACGTTGCCGCGTAAACAGTTTTGCCGGCACGGAGCATTTCAGGAATTAAGCCTTCCTTGATATCGAAATAGCCGGCTTTTGGAATATGTTTCAGGATGCTGGTTTCACAGACATAAATCCCTGCCGGTTCGCCCAACGACTTATCGTTCCCGCAGGCTGGATTAAACATCACAGTCAAATCGGACTGACCCTCACGGTGGGTCTTTATCAGGACATCGATTTTAGGGGGACACATTATACCGGCTGGAAATACCAGAAGTAATGCATCCGTTTCGTTACCGGCAGCATCGCGAATACAACCTGCCGTGCCGACCGGCAGCGGCTCATCCAGAAAATTCAACTCCAAACGATTATCGGCGTGAACTGATTGTTGCAGCAGTGGACCATCGCCGTTAGAACAAATTATTACCTGCTTTATACCCTGGTCGGCTAAAGAAGTTAGCAAACGTTCCAAGACAGGTTTTCCCACTACCGGCCACAAGGCTGTTGGTAACCGCGATGTCAACGGACAACGTCCAAAGTCACGGCTGCCAACAAGTATAATAGCTTTGATTAGCTGTTTGCCTGGCATTTATTTTATCTAACGTTAGTCCTGCAAACTATTCAGAAAACGATGAATTCTATCAGCTACTGCTTCAGGATTGGCTTTTCTTTCTCTTGGAATAAAGTTCTTCAACTTGCGAATCCCATTAGGCAAATCTTTGGCATCATACACAGCCAATATGTGGCCAAGCTCCTCAAACTTCCTGGCGGTGGCAACCTGGTGGTCATTGACATGCTCCCGATATCGCTTCAGGCGCGGCATAACCAACAATGGTTTATGGTTTTTCAATGCCATCGTTATCGTACCCATACCAGCATGGCTGATTACACTTGAGGCCTCCCTCAGGCGCTTATCGAAAAGGTTCTTCTCCAGTGATACCACAGATTCAAAATTGAGCGGCTTATATGAGGTTTCTCCTATTTGGGCAAAAATTTCTTCATTGACCAGTCTCCCATCAAGGGCCTGGTCCACAGTCTTGACGAGACGGTCAAACGGAAATTGTGTGCCAACCGTTAGGAAAATCATATCACCGCGCCTACGTATTCCACATCACTATATTGCTCAACAAGTTCGGGCCACTGCACAAGGAACAGGTCAGCTATGTGCCGGACCATTCTACCCGACAGCGATATCCGCTCCACATTTGCAATACTATCAATCCACACGATTTTTACGCCTAATAGTTTGCTGAGAAAGCACATGATACAGCCCACCGCTGATCCCGTGCTTATCACAACGTCAGGCCTTTCGTGTAAAATTACATTTATACACCGCATTAGAACCAAAATGACCCGCAAAGGATGTTCACGGTTGCACTCACCGACAGTGTAAGCCTTGCCATATTTTTGAAGTTTTTCTCTGACAACATCCGATGTGGTAACGCAAAAAGTTTTGTAACACTGCCAACTCTCCGACAGCTTCAGCAGTTGGGTTAAGTGTCCTCCTGCCGATGCAATCAAACATATTTTCATTTTGGTATTTGTAGGTGGCATAGATATTGGGTTTTCACTTTCATTTCTCAAACAATTCATTCAGCACCAATTTAGCCTTGCTATCCCATGTAGATGTCTCAACTTTTTTCCTTCTGGCAGCAACACGCTCTGGGCTGTCTTCTGCCAGCGCCTTTTCTATGCATTTGGCAAATTCTTCAGGTGTGTTAGCCTGGTAAACCACATCTTGGTATTTTTGCAATTCGGTAAATGGTGTACTAACTACAGGTTTGCCCAGTGCCAGGTATTCTTTAAGTTTGATAGGATTGCACGTCTCAATCCAGCGGTTCTGCCGCCAGGGCATAATTGCTACATTGAAACACTTGCCGTAATGGGGTATTTGCTCATAAGGTTTTTGCCCGAGCATTTTAACGTTCTTTTTTGCAAGCAACTCTCTACAGTCTATTGACGAGTTACCGATGAACACAAAACTCATTTCCGGCAGTAAGTCAATAATCTTTTTCACCAGGTCAATGTCAGAGGTGTGGTCATCAATACCACCGAAAAACCCCACAATCGGCCTGTTTATATCCCTTATGTCTGAGGGTATTTCTTTGTTGTTTTGGGCCGTGGCAAACACATCGAAATCCACACCATGGTCGAGAAAAAGTGCTTTTTTGCACTGGGCATATTCCTGTTTATATAACTGTTCACTTACAAATATTGTTAAGTCAGCATTAGCTTTTAGCGTGAGGTCGTATTGTCTGATGAGTTCAGCATTTACATTGGGATATTCTTCAAACCGGTCTGTCCGCTGGTAAACGAGCTTGTTCTTTTTCATCTTAATGGCAACATTACAGGCTGCGGGACAAGCTATCCAAACCATCGGGGCACACATCTTCAACCTACGCATTACGGTCAGCAGTTGGAGTCGCACAACAGTGTCGTTCACAAGCTTTAGCCAAGCAATGTGATGAACGGGCAGGGAAAAGGGACTGTAAACCCAAAAGCCGGCCCCACTTTTGCGCAAACCACGAAATATGCTTTTTGTTTTGCGAATCAATTTATGAGAAAAACTTTTGCCGCCACCAATGTTCTTTTTCAGGTTGGGTTTTTGCATCACAATAGAGTTGACATAAAGCGTTGTTCCCCTTCGGGTAAAGCAGCGCATTAACTGCATATCAATATGGCCACGGTTATGATACCACCAATCCTCGCCGCCTAAACAAAGATACGAGATGTCTTTACTATCTTTGAGCGTCATTTCGAATTATGTGTTGGAGTGTTGTTGCGAGTTGCAAAATTTGCAGTAACCGTTCGGTTGGCATGCATAATTATCGTTACAGGATTTTCGGTTCCTGACAAACCACCTGACCAACCTGCAAACTCATATCCGTCATCAGCAGCAGCTTTTAAGATTACCTTTTCGCCAAGGGTATAAGCTGCCTTATCGGGGCTTTTTGTCACCGAGCCACCAGTTGCGGCAATGTTCAGAATGGGAGACATTGTCCACACAGGGCCGTAATCCGGGCGGTAGGCGTCCCACATTTTCGCGATGAACCTGGACCATTGTCTTGTCCAGTGACCTACTCCTGCCACTTGTTTTTGGACTTCCATATAACGATCCATATAGTCAAAGAGGGCATCGTGATTCCATAGTTCTTTTACACCCATAATATGCGCAGTAAGGATAAAGCCCGCCCAGGCGTTAGCTGTGGAAGATGGTCTATAAGATGTATTCCAGTCCAATCCATCCTGATTTCGGTCTGTCGCATGTTCAATTCCCCATTCGGGTATGTCTCGGTGCTCTTCTGTATATTCAAGATAATCGCGATGTTTATCTCCTTTGCCATGTCCATAATAAACAAATCCGCCGTGCCACACGTGCCTTTTATATGGTGGCTCATAAATATCCTCATCACCTACGTAGAAAGTCTGGTCGTCTTCTCCGAAATGAACATACTCCTGGTGTGATGGACCATAGTTTGCAATGTCGATTCTACCTATATTTTTCATATCCGGGTCATTGAGCACAAGCCCCGCAAACAGAATGGGCCATTTGCGACCACTGGCGTGTCCACCATTATTTACCCAGTTGCGTTTCCCTCCGTCTTGAACTATACCATAGAGGTCGATACCTAACTGTACAAAACGGACAAGCAGCACTTCTTTCATTTGGTTGTTAAGATTAAGATTGAGCTTTAACGCCCCAATGCCTATTCGTGTAGATATTTCTCTTCCGTAGTCGGGCATGTTTTCTGTTGGATGATGATAACGGCCCATCCAGCCGGGGATATGGTCTATCCAGGGTCGTTCAAAATAGCGTTCTACCGCCATAATACCGGGTGCACCAGGTACAGGCCTTAAGTTCGCAAGCCAGGAGTAATCGAGTTGGTCTTTGTTAAACTTGATAGTTTTATTGGTGCCGCAGTATGGAGGTCTAAAACTTCCTTCAGGAGCAGGCTCGCGAAGTACGGTCAGTATTGCTGCCGTTCTAAGCTGCGGTCTATTCCCCGGCTTTGGAATACTGATAGTGGACACCAAGGAAGAATGCGGCTGGAGAACCAAGGGATTTCTTGGAATAAGGTCCCGGTTATTAGGTCGGCCAACATTAAGATTTGGGTCGAAATACGGCCCATGGCTACCATACATTGCACTATCGTAGCCCTGTGTGGCGCCAAGTTTTGGAAAAGGATTGACCATTGAACCGTTTATAGTACGGCCGTTTGTTTCAGTTGACGGCGGGTCTATCCCTATTATAGTTATAGGTCCGAGAACCCAATAATCGCCGTTCGCAAATTGGCCGACAGTATAATCCCTGTTGAATGTCCATGTAATACCGAATTGGCTGATCTTGATACGCCGTTCAGCATAGGTAAACTGACAAAGCAGCACAATCACCAGCAAATAAAATACAGCAAGTCTGTTTACGTTTCTTCTGTACTTTGCTATTGTTTCCAACAACTCTTTCATACA
Source organism: Planctomycetota bacterium (assembly GCA_022566315.1). Classification (GTDB taxonomy): domain Bacteria; phylum Planctomycetota; class Phycisphaerae; order Sedimentisphaerales; family Anaerobacaceae; genus NIOZ-UU13. Next base: position 55,811 of record JADFJC010000002.1, on the reverse strand, counting down.
TACTCTCCGTTCTATGAGTCAGTCCGGCCAAACAGTATATTCGTAATGCCAGTCCAATAGGCCCGTTTTTTGATGGCTGCTTCACTGTTTTGAGCGCGCTGGAAGAAAGCTATGACAGACCATATTGGCATACGAACAGCAAGGAACGATATGATTAGCAAGCACGCTGTTCGATAGACGAGTGGTCCATGATGTTTCTTCATAAATTGTAAAATACTTTTTCGAAGCTGCACGACCATAGTCGTCGCCCTTTTTTGAGCACTTTGTCCACCCAAATGAATAATCTCAGCACATGGCGTAAATAATATTTTCCAGCCGGCCTGTTTGAAACGATAGCACCAATCCGTTTCTTCGCCATACATAAAGAACCGCTCATCCATCGTGCCAACTTTTTTAATAGCATCCCATCTGACTAACATAAAACAGCCGGTTACAACGTCAACTTCCCTTATGTCATTCCTGTTCCACCATGCCATTCGTTCGCGCCCAAAAAATTTGCTTTTTGGGAAGAGTTTGTACAGATAAGTGGTTGAGAGCAGCATATTCAATATAGATGGAAACATAAAGCAAGTCGGCTGCAGTGTCCGGTCCGGGTTGAGAACGCGACAACCCACAACCGCAGCCTCCAGATGACTATCGGCAAAGGCAACTGTTTTAGCTATGGCATTATCCAAAACTATAGTGTCAGAATTCAATAATAACACATATCGCCCTTTGGAAATAGCTATGCCCTGATTGTTAGCTGCTGCGAAACCGAGATTCTGCGAGTTTTCGATGAGAGTTACCTGTGGGAAGTTTTTCTTGACCATTTCGATTGAGCCATCGGTTGAGGCGTTGTCTATGACAATCACTTCGAGGTCTATCTCACCACACTGCTCATATATCGACCTAAGGCAGTCGCGGAGAATATCCTGCGTATTCCAGTTGACTACAACGACTGAAACCTCAGTAATATTCATATTTTGTTCTTTTGCCTTCTTGGAAGAGTAGTTTCATGTATTACTATACGTCTGCCACGTTTCTTATCATCGTAAAGAAAGCTGACCGCCGCCAGTGTCATATACCACCACATCATTATTTGGCCGAAGTAGGATACACCAAAAAAAGACACGCAGTGTCCCAAAATTATTACGAGAAAACACCAGGCTAAAAACTGCTGCTTATGTTCCTGGTGTTGGAGAGACAGACGTAAAAGGGTCCTCAAAGCCATATATATCATTACTAAGAACAGAGCAAGCGTTACAAATCCACCTCGTATTCCTTCAAGAATATATTGGTTGGTAATATCTGACAGCCCCCGGCCCCAGTGTGCCGTGCTGCGACAGCCTAAAAATATCCACTCGCCAAAGTGGTTAATTGCCTGGTCAATAAGATAAAAACGGTGCCAGCCAGTCGAACCTCCTACAACGTTTATTCTGGAGATCAAATGCCAGACGGGCGCTTTCATAACAATGTGAAGGACGACCAGCGAGACAAGAATACCCCATCCGACAGAAGCCGTATATTTTCGCCAACCGTACCCGCATAAAATAATCAGTACTATCAGCAATGTTAAAACCGGCGTACTCGATGCCGTAGCTGCAACAATAAAAATACTCGCCGCCACCGCTGACCAAAGCAGCAATTTATGCTTGTCCTGCCTTGCAAAACCTATAAACAAGGGAACCATGGTGGCCCAAAACAGCCCCAACATAATGGAATGCGGGAATGATGCCTGACATCGATATCGCCCTTCACGTACTTTAGTTCCTACCATGCCCAGAATTGCAAAAGGATTCGTTCCTGTTGCCCATTCCAATCCTACGAAAACTGCCAATACCAGAGAGCAAACAGCGAAAACTTTGGTTGCCAGCTTTACGTCAACCCAGGAACTTATGTTTATTCGAAAAAGCCAGTACAAACCTATGACATCAAATAGCACTCCACACTTGTAAATCAACGCCCTCATATTTGCCCATTGTATTACGTATATAAACGCTCCACAAATCGCCCATGCCAGTACCAGTTTATCAAAACGGTTCCATTTGAACGTCAACTGCTCTTCCCACAAAATAGTCCGGAAAAATCCTACCAGAACGAGCATCCGCAGGGGTGTAAAATCTAAACCAAAGATGATCACTCTCTGATCTGCCGGGACAAAACAGGCAGCCAAAATAAATGGCAGCAGAAAATATTTCCTGGGAACAACGAAAGTCAGAATCCCGAGAAAGACGGTAATTACGACTGTTGCCTGGCTAATCATTATTAGAACTCGTGGTGGAGTTTCTCCAAAACGTAACTCTGAAACCTATATTTCGAAAGGAATTTGTTCCATTTTGGGAAACCAGGGAGAACGCCTAAAGATAGCGGCTTTGAACTTTAAGATCGTGTCCAAAATTGTAGATAAGACTGATGTTCCAGGGAAACTACTCTGAGACATTCTTGCGATTTGTGTCTTTGCTTTAGATGTGCGTATAGTGCACCGCATATTACGCTGGGTTTTTCTATCTTTGATGCGGTTATCCGATAGAATCTTCATGTGTATTGCTTTGATACATTGCTGTAACTGAACCGGGTCCCTTCTTGCCTGGTCTGCAAGGCTGCCGAATGCCCCCTTGTTGTAAATTACCAAAGGCTCTTTGATATACGCCCACGGCCCTTCCAAAGACAATCGTAATGCTAAGTCGTGGTCCTCCATCACCCAAAGGCTTTCGTCAAATCCACCGATTTTCTCAAACGATGACCGACGAATAGCGACAGCTTGTATGAAGAAAACACAGCGAGTTGATAATACACTTGTTACATTTAGCCATATACCCTTATCATACATTGCCTGAAGAGGAGCAAGAGCAAATGATGTGGGTTTATTAGCAGGATTTCCACGGATTAAAGCATTACATAAGCAGCAAGGTACAGAGTTATCTACGTTTTCTAAGACGTGTACCTGTTGCTCTATTTTTGTGGGTAACCAGAGGTCGTCAGAATCCAAAAAAGCAAGAATTTCTCCGTGGGATGTCTCTACACCACGGTTGCGTGCGACTGACGGACCTGAATTGTCCTGACGTAGCACGCGAACTCTCTGACCATAAACAGCAAGCCTGCTTGGAGTATCATCTGTTGAGCCATCATCCACTACTATCAATTCAATGTTTTGGTACGTTTGTTGCAGGACGCTTTCTATCGCTTTGCAAATAACATGACTGCGGTTATAGGTTGGAATAATTACACTAACTAATGGATTTTTCATTATTTATTACGGATTGAATTACTTTCGGATTTTCCCCAAGCTAACTTGATAGACTCAACATCGTGTCCAATTCCTACGATCGCGTTCAAACTTTTTTCGATCCGTCGCTCGCACGAAAAAGACATCATTGCACCTACATAGCTGACTGCATGCCGTAGTAAAGAGGAAACGCGCAGGAGTCTCCACATCAACGGATGCTTTTCAAAAAGTGTCGGGTGACATGTTCTTCTATGAGGCATTCCCCGTCCCCATCGATATGCTCTCTTTTTGATATTTGATTCAGAAAGAAGTGTTCTCTGGACGTGGTGCCCCACAACTGCATCGGGCGAATACATAGCAGCGTACCCATCGACGACAAGCTGGTGAAGAAGAGAGGTTTCCGTCCCCATAGCTTTAAAATTAGTTGAACAAGGGCCGACAGATTCATCAAAGCGTTTCCCTCCAGATAAAGTGCTGCGCCGAACCCAAAAGTTTGCTCCACTCGGATAATTCCTCGGCAGATAATGAGAATCAGACTTCCCCTGATCATGATGGCCAAAGGCCCAGAACCAAATGGCCTGCTGCTGAGCCCAGATAGGGATTTCCCCCTTAGGCCAGATTAAATCTATTTTCCCACCAAATACGCTGTAATCTGGCCAGCGATTAGAGATGGAGACGATTGCTGTCAGCCAGTCCTTATGTGGGACGATGTCATCGTCGGTAAAAACAATAATATCTCCGAGAATCACCTTGTCCAACGCATAATTTAACGCACGACTTTTGCCGGGTTCTGGCTCAAAAAGATGGCGAATCGGCAATTTGTCAGCAAAGGATTCTATTACCTCTTTCGTATGGTCTGAGCTGTTGTTGTCCACCACGACAAGTTCAACCGATAATCCATCTCTATCGAGGCAAGTCATATTTTCCAAAGTCTGGCGAAGAATCTCCGCTCGGTTATATGTCGCGATGAGAACTGAAATATCAAGATTATTTTTGCTTTTAGCCACTAACAATCTCCACTTTTTGTTTGCTTGAACATATTTTGCCGTCTAACAACTCTCGATAAATCTCAACAAGTCGGTCGTTTAATTTGTTAATATCGTAATTGGCTTCAACATAGGCACGGCCGGCACGACCTATTCTCATATATCGTTGAGCGACCTAGTTTTTTGCTTTGCCTATTTCCTCAGATACACTAAATATAATCCCCTTCATTTGGCGCCACTTCAAATATTCTCGATAGCCTTTTCTTCTTAACAATTTACTCCCAATCCAACGCACCCATGCAACAAAGGCTCTCTTGTACATCCAGTAGGGAACTCTCCGCATCGCTAATGACTCTATCAACGACTTATAACGCTCTTTCGCCATTTCGACCCCATAGGCCTCGCTTCTGTCTCCTATGTGCCTGAGATTGCATTTATGCTCTGGTACCACATGCGTACCCCAAGCTCCTGGCAGATACCAGCCTGTCATGCCCAGCTTCCTCAAGCGCCTCATCAGATCATCCTCTTCACCCGCACGCACTCTCTGAGAAGATGCGTTTAAACCTTTATCTACATTGAATCCGCCTGTCATTTCCAACATCTCTAAGGGACACGCCCAATTTGCCGCAAGGAAAAAATCTTCAGAATCTAATTGTTTAGGGTGCTTTCCACGCGAGTATCCCTTTACCGACCCAGGAGCCACTTCCAGAAAATCTTCATCTGGTTTGCGACCTTCAAACTCGCTTTTCAGAGGCCCTCCAAAAAAACACATGCTTTGTCTCTCTTTATACGCTAACCAATAATTTGTTATCCATTCCCGGCAAGGTTTAACATCGTCGTCTGTAAATATCACCAGCTTGCCAGATGCACTTTGTACTCCAGCATTTCGAGCCCGGCTAAGACCCTGATGTGGTTCTTCGATGTACTTTATGGGTAATTGGTTACGAAACTTTTGCACGACGATATCTGTATCATCTGTGCAGTTGTTGTTTACAAGAACAAGTTCCCACTTTACGGAAACTGGTATCTTACAATTAGCTATCGCATTCAGCGTAACTGCCAGCTGTCTTGCGTTATTCCAGGTGCAAACTACTACAGATATGTCCATAACCATAAGGAGCAGCACTAATTAATGTTAACTTGCTTGAGTTTTAAAACATCCTTCAACAGCACCGATACTAATTGCTTAAGGCCGCTACGCGTAGGATACAGGCAGAAAGATTTGAGCAGTAAATATATTCCTTGTTTTAGAATACTCTTGACCGACACACAATCTATTGACCTGTCAGTTACCGTGATCGAATAAATTGTTGAAGGTACTGTTCAAGCTTATGACAGGCTATTTCAGGAGACAGAGATGCAATACGTTGCTGCGCGACCCTACCAATATTTATCCGTTCTTCCTCACTCATATTCCATACTCTTTCCATCGCCCGAAATAACTGGGCGGAATTATCAGCCTCCACGAGAATACCTGATATTCCATCGTCGATAAACTCTTCAAAACTAGACCCTCTTGTTCCAATAACGACTTTGCCCAATGCCATCGCTTCCAACATTGTGTTGGGGAGGTTGTCAATTAAAGATGGTAATACTACTGCCTGAGAATACTTTACTATTGGGTAAAGTTGATAATGCGGCAAAACTCCAAGATATATAATCTGATTACTATAGCGGCCAGTTTTATCCTTGATGTAATCTAACATTGATTTATTTTCGGGGCCACCGAATACTTTGCCTGCGAATACAAAAAACATCTTCGGATATGTAGCTAACAGGTCAGGTAAACTTCGAGCAAGTGCCTCACCTCCTTTTAGCAGCCCAATGGATCCAAAGAAAACCAAGTATTTTTTCTCCATAAGGTGCTTCTTGTATATGCTCTCATCTAAATTGTTTGTTTCTATGAAAAATGGTGGACGTAACACATCTGCTTCTATGTTTGCGTTCTCTCTTAGAACACGACAGAGTAGTTCACTCGGTGCATAAACCGCATTACTACAACGTAAAGCCAGCAGCTCCAACCACTCTCTAAAGCGTTGTTGCCGGGTGAGCCGCTTACTATAAAATTTTCTCCAGAGCGGCTCATAACTCGATATTCTGCTTATGATTGGCACAGGCCGACAGAAAGTTGAAAATAAACCGCAGGCTAAATAACTACTTGCTTGCACGATGTCGAAATGTTGATGACGGTGTCTTTTAAGTAAACTTTTTCTTAAACAATGTGATAAAGATAGAATATTTAGAGTTTGTCTAAATCTGTATCGCGTAAGACGGTTGACACACTTGAATATAAAGCCGTTGTCCTTGACCCGATTGACTAATATCCCCTCGTGGTAAACAGTTTCGTTTTGGTCCGAACGCGTAAAAATTTCCACATCATGGCCTCGCTGTTTCATCCCTCGTGCTACCCGATGGAGATAATTCGCTAATCCGCCGTCAAAATTCGATTCCGTCACGTACTCAGGAGTTAGAAATGCTATGCGCAATATTAATTCCTCTTAGATTGTTGTCTTTTTTCAAGTCGAGCCAAGAAATCCTCGATCTGGGCCTCCTCAGGCCACATATGGCCAGCCTTCCAAACGAGGTCTTCACCCTCTAACTCCCAGTAACCAGGACAATCGTAGATTGCCCACGAGGCGTATGTATAGCTTATTTCTGTAACAACAGGCTTCTGGTTAAGCTGCAAAAAATCACACGCGACCGATTGTGTTCCCAGACGCCTCGCGATACGGAATCCTAAACGAACACACTCTGGATCTACTTTGGAGACATCATAATCTATGTTACCACTTCCACTCGCACGAAAATCTTCAGGACGATTGAAACGCCTAAAACCGAAAGCACGATTTCTAATAACAGTTATTCTTGTATCAAAATCGTTCGCCGGCAAAAACTCCTGTGAATAGATGTAGTTCTTATGCAACTCCCACGGCCTCAGAGGATACTTACCTTTGAAGATTACGCGTGCAGCAGTTCTTAGACGCTTGTATATGCAAGGCGGCGGTATTAAAGCCGTTTCGTTGAGATGGCCAACGCCTGGTCCGAATAAGCGATCCACCCAGAGTTTCGCTTCATCGTGGTCTCGGACGAGACGGACGTTTTCCGAACTGGCTCCTGTCCACAACTTGATAACCAAGGGAAATGGCGCCTCGTTCAGCCATTTGTTTGCCTGCTCTTTATCAGACCATACCCATGTCTTTGGCATTGGAATTCCCGCAGCAGTAAGAAGGTAATACTGGGCGATCTTATCGTCGTAATGCCAGCACGTTGCCTGGTCCGGATAAACTTCCAAACCTAATTCGTTTTCGATGACCGGCAAGAGCCGCCGCGCAATCTGTCCCATACCACCAAAGTGGGCCCAGCGCCACATGAAGCCATCGCAGCCTTTGAGTTGATCCAAAATGTCTGCCCGATAGACGTTGACCCACTTTACTTTGTGTCCTGCCTTCTCTAATAATTCAGCCCACAGGGGAGATGAGGCATCAGGTTTACCAGTCTTTGGATTCGTGTAGTCATCAGGATGAATCGCAATTCGCATATCCACCTTCTCTTTCTATCTATCTTATCCAAATTCTGTCAAACTGATTAAAAAATCTTCTAATGAAATTTCTCATATATTTATCTACAAATGGCTTACTATGTGACTCTTAAGCGAACTGATCCTTTTGGAGAGGGTATGCCTTTTCGAAATCAGATTTCTCCCTGCTTTCCTTATATCTGTATATGCCTCTTTGTTCGCTAAATATGTTCTTGCCTGCACTTCAAAGTTTTTCTTATTGAAAATAATACAGTTTTTTTTGTCCTCAAAGCCTAAAAGTTTCAAATCTTCTGCTTCTTGAGCAAACAGCAAACCACCAGCAGAAGCTATCTCGAAATATTTGGGCACCACAAGTCTATACTTTCGATGTAAAGAACCAGCCGCAATAACGGCATCAAATTGCTTTATCCATCCAAAATATTCTCTATCTGTTAAGACCTTATTCTCAACTCCAGAATAATTCATGGTCTGAACAAAATTGAAACTTTTGCACCAATTTCTAGTCTCGTAAGCTTCCCCATTCGTTGCACCGAAAATTAAAATGTAATTTTGATTGCGTATTCTGACCTCTTTTTCATTTATAAATTGATCAGGTATTGCCCAAGTCCAATGTATGATTTTGTGCTTTGGTATCTTTCTAAGGTGGAAAATTGTAGGGTTATAGTAATATGCGAGAGTATAAGAAAAGTCATTTTCTAAAAAATAATTTTGCCACTCAACTATTTTGCTGTGTGGGTCACTCATAGAAGCATATTTTAATCTGGGTTTATTCTTGACGTATTTAATATGTGGGGCGCCCCATCCTGGTTCACCCGCGATTATCACATCCAAGTCATTTTTATATTTATCATAATCCTTTTGATTTTGTATTATTATGCTATTCATTTCTTTTATGATAGCGTTTATTCGATACGGTGTTAATGCCACTGTCCACTTATTTGACATATGGAAATCCAAGTTTAACACGATGCCAATCTTGGGATAGATTTCAGTGTTAGACAAAATTTGTGCATTTCTTTTTTTGTAAAATCTTTTTTGATTATATTTGTTAATAAAATTAAGAATTTTTATTTTCACAACACGCCCCTAAAGGTATCTAAAAGTTCGCTTCCTGAAGGAATGCACAATACATCAACACTATGACTATAATTTGCTACCTCCTTAAGACATTCTACCCGATTCGGAAATATCTTTCTGTTCTTAGTTGAAACTAAAACATACCCAAAGTCTTCTAATTTATCTGCAAGATCCCAAGCAGCACTACCGAATGCGTGTAAGTTCGGCTGAGAAAATTCAATAAGGATTATTGGCTTGAACTTGCTCAATGTATTTTGTGCACCTTCAAGAAACATTGGCTCATGGCCATCTAAATCGACTTTGAGAAAGTCAAGTCTCCCAATTCCGCGCTCTTTCACAAACGTGTCAAGAGTTGTGATAGAAACTTCCTGAAGCTCCTTTGGACCATTTGAAGAATACGAGTGAAATGTGGCAGAACACTCACCCACTGAAATCTGTGCTTTTCCTATTCTGTTCGACAAGGCCTTGTTTACGAACTCCACGTTTGTAATATTATTCAATTTAAGATGTTCCAAAAGACGAACCGAGTAACGTTGTACTGGCTCAAAGGCATACACATATCCACTCTTACCTACTAGTCTGCCAAATTGAAGAGCATAATATCCAAAATTTGCGCCGATGTCTCCGACCACCATATTTGGCTTCACAAGTTCCTGTATAAGTTCGGTGGAGTATGGTTCAAATATACCATTATTCAGAATATCTCTGTCTAAATAGCGCTTTGTATCCAACTTCCAAATCAACCCGAGTGCTTCAACCGTTGCAATATCCCCTTCAATAGAAAGAATCTTGGCTCGAGAACATCTGCTCTCATATCCTTTGGATAACATATACTCAAATTTCTTTAATATTTTAACTAAAATTCTTCTCATGTTTTTCTATCCTCTTTACCTAAGGATGTATCTAAATTCCATTCACATGGAGGCCAACAAACCGGCGATTTAACACCCGGGGTAATAGTGGGGATATCATTAACTACTTTGACGTACCCATAGTGTCCCGTACTATACGGAACTAAAAAAGTTTTGTCGAAAAAATGAATAGCTATCTTGTAGTTGCTGGTTGCAAGCTGAAGAGGACGAAACCAAACACGTAAAATACACGACTCTGGAAGTATACTGGGGGTCCCGTGTTCTCCCAAACGTAGTCGTGCGCCCATGCAGTTGACATTATATTCGTTTATAAAAGTCACCCATACAAACCCGTGTTGGATAGTAATATTCGAACAGTTCTTATAAGAAACACAAACAGCAACGTCTTCATTGCTGGAAAACCGGGTCCGGCACTCGCCATCGGCTGACTCAAGCCAGACTCCTCGGATAGAAACTTCGTCGCCTGCATAGCCATCGTATTTCTTAACTAATTCTAATCCCCCTTTCTTAAGAGGGGCACCTTGTGAAGCTCCAACTCTTTCCCTATGCCGAGGACGCATCAAGAGGTCGTATTCAGCTACAACGTCATTTACGTTACCTGAGTATAGCATTTTACCACCGTTAAGAAGAATCGCTCTATCCGCGATAGCTTCTACTGTTTGCATATTATGAGAGACCAATATAATTGACGTATTGCCATCCATAATAAGCTCTTTCATACGTTCCGATGATTTCCGCCTGAATGCTGTATCCCCCACTGCCAGTATTTCGTCCACAACGAGTATATCCAGCTCACAATGTATTGCTACAGCAAAGCCCAATCTTACAAACATACCGCTTGAATAGTGCTTAACCGGCGTGTCTAAAAAATCTCCAATGTCAGCAAATTCAACGATAGCGTCAAATTTCTTATCAATCTCGCGTTTACCCATACCTAAGATAGCGCCGTTAATATAGATGTTTTCTCTGCCGGTTAGTTGTGGATGAAACCCGGCTCCAATTTGAATGAGGGCACCGACACGGCCTTTTATTCGAAGGTTACCTTTATCAGGTATGATAATACCATTTAGCATCTTTAGAAGGGTAGTTTTCCCGGCACCATTGGGGCCGATAATGCCCAGAGTTTCTCCCTTTTTAAGCTCGAAAGAAACGTCATCAACCGCCCAAAATTCCTTCCGGCGCAGCCGGTCTGATTGGGAACGAAGACCAGCCGTATCTCGTAATATATCATGGAAGCCGTACCACATCGAACGCTTCAGGCTCCGGCAAAACTTCTTGGATACTCCATTCACTTGGATAACAGCGTTATTTCCCAAATCTTATACCCTTTCTGCGATACGGGGCATCGCCAGATGAAAGATACGCCAGGCGACTAAAAAGACTATCAAGCTAAAAACGCTGACCCATAGCAGCTCATCCGGCTGGCTGAGTGTGCCTTTTGTTATTAGGTCTCGCGTGGCAATGATGAAGGGGCTGATCGGGTTCAGGTAGTTGATAAGTACCTTCGGCCATTGCGTAGGTGGTGGATATATGACCGGCGTCAGGAACATTGCGAAGGTCAGCACCAGCGTCAGCGAATTGCCGATGTCTCGAAAGACTCCATTAGCTATAGACAGTATGAAGCCAAAACCCACTGTCATCAGCGCCAAAGGAATTAACACGAAAGGCACGAAGATAATTGTCCACGCCGGTACCACTCGGAACCAGGCAAAAACCACTCCAATCAACACGATTCGTATCAGGAAATTAAATATAGATTCACCAAAGGCGGCAAGAACCAACGTCTCCCGCGCAAAATTGATCTTTGTGATAATGTCCCTGGCTTGTACCAGAGACTGTGTGGTTCTGGTTAGCCCGGTGGCGAACAGTTGCCATACTGACATGCCTAAAAGCACATAGGCCGGGTAAGGTATATTTGTTTCCCCAATGGGCAGTGTCCCGGAACTCTTCAAATAGGTGAAAGTAACAACGGTAACAATAGCGGGCATTACCGCCCAGACATAACCGAACACCGATTGCCGATAGCGAGCGGACAGGTCGCGCAGGAAAAGCCGCCACATTAATTCCCGGCTCTGGATAAGCTCACGTGCCATCTCTCGCCACACGTGCCACCCAAAGCCTAAATGGGCATCAGGCGTATATACGACCTCTTGGATATGCTTTGTATATTCTGCTCGCGATGTTTCCATAAATCACACCAAAAAACTCAGCCTCGACAATTATTCTGTCAAAATGTACCTTTTTTTATACTCCGGAAAACGTGAATTAAATCAGGCCTTAGAATAGGGTCTTGTTATCAGAGAAATTTACTACAGCTATACTCCGTCCCCGTCGGTTGCATTGAAAAAATCAATGTAACTTCCAGTAACAACACAACTTATGCCACTATCCAATGCTGCTCTCACCGGCAATGGACCGCTCTATTTCAAAACATCATCTATGATGTCGCTATATTCAACCGCACGGACTTTGCCATTCCGGTCAGGGAGATAATCCAGAACCAAGTCTGTTACATCCTTCGCTATCGTTCTGATGGAATTCTCCAGCACCGAGCTTATCTGAACCTGTGCCACGTACCGAGCCCAGTCTCCGGCAATGTTGGGTCTTCGACCAAGTAGGCCGGAAAAATCATTCTCATCAGCCGTAAGCTGGCCGTTCAAGATGTAGAAGTTCAGGACAACTTTCTGCTCGTTCATTGGAGCGGGCTTATGGAAGCGATGTATCAAACAAGGTATTTGTCGGCCGGCTCGCGAGATAAATTGCAAGGGTTCTGTACCATCATGGATCCAGCCATATCCGGGATAGCACACCCGAGGTCGATGACCCAGTATGCCCCCTGGGCGGGACGAGCAATATACGATATAAACATCGGCCCATGTCTTGGTTACAGAGTTAACATATCGTCTGCTCACAAAATCATCCGCAAAGTTCTTCTCCATATATTCCTTAGTAATATTAGGAATGGACAAATCTTTGCCGACCCAGTTGCCAATTTGCGAGGGGAAAGCACTCAGAGGTACAGGCAGCGTGATGGCGGTATCAACGATACGCTTCAAGCCGGTTGCCAGAACACGGTAAGTTATGCCGGCGGATACCAAAAGCAGAACAGCTAAAATCCAAATGAACCATAGTGGGGTTTTACCTGTTGCCGCTCGCATCGAATAGTTATATCCAATCGGATACATCAAAGGATATAGCCTTAAAGTAGTATTCTAAAGCTAAAAAAAAGTAACGTTACTTCCGCCACGATGGTACACCGCTCTCCGCTGAGAAAGAAACTTTGGAATGCCTCCTCCTTAAGGCTGCAAACAATAGTATTATTATACATTTTTCGGCTGTTTTTATCAAGAGCATAATTCCAAAAAAAGCAAAAAACGGCATGTGCCCGCAAGACCCCTACAATAACCGAAAAATCAGCCAAATTTCATATTTTGGGCCGTTTATCGGTCATTAAATTAACTTCATTGATAAGCGTGGCCCATTATGAACACAGACCCACGCCCGATGTTTCGGGCGTGGGCCTGTTTAATCACCTTCGATCGGGAACCTGCTTATTCAACAGGAAACCTGATCGACAAAACTCCCAGAGATTACGGAGCCTCATATATCAACTGGATGTTGTCGATGTAAAACTTCGTTACCGATGCGCCATCCATGTTCGAGATGAGCGCCAGCTCGAACCACCAGATGTTCCCGTCAGTCCCGGCAATCGCTGACGTCAGTGATTCAGGAAGCACCCACGTAAACGCGTGGGGCTGCCTGTGCCGAACTAAATCAGCACAGGCGCCCCGAACTGGTGCAAAATCTTCTAGCTCAATGAAGAGCTATCGTACTATGCTCATTCCAACACGACATCATCGAGGTAGATGTTGCTGCCAGTGGTGTTATCAGTGGGCGAAACGACGATCTCAAATGAGTAGAGCAGATCGCCTCTGAACTCCCAGGCTCCCAGGTCACCCCACGTGCCTTGCCAGCCACCTGCGGCCTCGCCGAGGATCGAGAGGTCGGCTGTTTGCTGGTGCCATTGGCTGTCGGCAATCAACACGCCCCAGAGCCCGTTACCGTACCAACCGCCGCCACTCCAGGATTCGGTGCTCGATATCCAGTGGAGGACAAAGTTTCCGCCGTTAAGATCGGGATCATCAACGCGATACCAGAACGACAGGGTACTATAACCGCCCGCGGCAACATCAGCTTGGTCGACTGTAAAGACCCGTGGCGAAGCCCAGCCGCCTTCCTGCTGTTCATGTGCGGCCTCGTCAATCGTGGCGGACAGGGATTGGCTGCCGCCGCCGCTGTGTGTCTCGGCCGAAACGGTCACCGCTGTGCCGTCTTTGAGGTCTCCCCAGCCTTGAGCACCCGTCTCGAAATCGAAGACCGTAGGCGTAAGCGTAGGCGCGCCTGAGGGCGGGACATAGTCGCCTTCGTAAAATCTTATGCCATCTACCCAAAATTCAGCAGCTGCAAAAGCTATGTGGAATGTGATGCTCGCTGGACTCGTGTCCTCAGCAAAAACAGGAGTTGTTACGCTATATTCCGCCCATGTGTCAGTCATGGTGAAGACCTGCTCACCATATCCCGACCATGGAGCTGCTGCCAGTTCCGGCTTGATACGGAAATCCAGTGTACCTTCCTTGCACTTGAGAAAGGCCGAAACAGTGTACTTCTTGCCTGCTTCAAAAACATATCCTCCCTGGTTCAGGCCATAATCCCAGTCATTTGCACCTGCTGAGTTAACCGTAATATGCAGAGCAGAGTCTCCCTCAATCGGATCTTCGGGGACCGCTGCGCCCACCAATTCTGTAACCACTTCTGCGGTAGCGTCGCCCCAGAAACCCCACGGATCAATAACACCGTCCTCAAAGCCACCATTAGTCAGCAGATTGGTTCCGGGTGGTATGAGTATGGCCATGGGATGGCCGACCGAGATGTCGTCGATGTAGAGTGTCCCGAAGGCATTCGGTTGCGGATTGTTCTTGTCACCCACACCAATGGAGAGCTTACTGACAGCCGCCACGTTCACGCCCTGATCTGCGATTGCTTGCAGGTCGATAGACCATTCCGTATAGGTTGCTATCTGTGCTGCATTTGGATCATCGTGGTAGACTGTCGCAGTTGCGCCAGTGCTGTCGGCTACAGTCACATACATCGGCTCAGCAGTGTTGGTGAGTATCCCGATATTCTGGTTCGTCCACTGCTGACTAACCGCCCCGGTGATCTGGACGTCGGAGAATTCAGCCTGGCACGTTAGAGTAACATCATTGCTGGTCAAGGGCAAACCTATATACACATCTAAAGCCATTGGGATCGACTCTGGGACGCCCAGCGCTTGCCAGGTAGTTCCGTCAGTTGAATACCAGGCACTGAACACGCCTCCCGTGGTACGCTCCAATTTCACCCACACCGGTGCGTTAATCCCGGCTTGGTTATCCTGGAGGGTAGTAGCGCCTATGGTAACACGACGCTGGAAGGCAACTCCACCACCGGCGTGGATGACCACCATGGCATGCGCCGAGTCTGCATCCAGCGTATCGCGAATCATCACTCCCGTCTTGGCATATTGGTGGGTGTTATCGATGCTGAGTACCTGCGCTTGAATCGTCCCTGCGCCTGATAACCGCAGGTAGGCGAAGTGGAACGCATCGGACGTGTCCCAGATATCTCCAGTGGAGGCGGTCATCGTGTAGGCGCCAACCTGCCCCTCTACGAAGCTGCCGACAGGAGCTGGATGGCCGCGGAACCACAGCGTCAGGGTATCGGCCCCGTTGACCGTCCAGTCTTGAGGCGTATTCCATGTCCGCTCGGCCTCTGAATATGCTGCGACGCCGGTGTTGCTGTAAAAGAGTGGCATCGCCTGGGCGCCGCCGTGAACGATCGTTGTCTCAGCATAATGCTCGTCCAGATTCCAATCCGGATTAGGATAACCTACTGTGGCGCCGTTTTCCGGGACGCCATATCCGTCTATCCACGTGGCCCATATCTCGTCTGGTGGATAGTCGTTGTAGTCCTCAAAATCCTCCACGACAAAGTACTCTATGGTGGAAAAGTTCCAAACGTCACCTTCCCAGGCTCTGGGGCTCGCAGCCTCATTGACCTCATTAATCTTCCAGTAGTAAGTCTGTCCAAAGTCAAGAGGAGCGGGCTGATAGAGGTTCTCGCTCACTGCAGTGGCAAGCGCCGTACCATCAATGACGGCCTGCTCGTCGTTGCTGAGATACACCTCGTGCGAGACGGCCTCTCTTCCCGGTCGCCAACCAAGAACGGCATCCAGCACCACGTCGGATTCTCCCGAAGCCGGCTGCGGCTCTCTCGCATGGACAGGCAGCTGGTAGATGCGGACTTCGCTCAGACCAGCCGACCCCGACTGTATCGTCGTCCAATTGGTGTTGGCGGTCAACCGGATGTACTGCGCCACCAGACCGCCAAGGTCGATGGTGGTGTTGTGGGCCAGGCCGGGCTGGCCGGGGCTTTGGACAAATTCGTAATCGCCCAGTGCCGTCCAATCAACGCCATCGACAGAGTGCTCGATGGTAACATCCTTGAACCCGAAGCCCAGAAAGTTCTCGAACTGCATGTTGTAGTTCCAAACCCACATCTCGGTGAGCTTGTAGGCCCTGTCGAACTCGTACTGGATCCAGACCGGCTCGGGTCCATCCAGATCGCTCTGCCACATGTCCGTCGCGGCCATCGAGTGCAGGTCGTCGGCATCCAGTCCGGAGCCGTTGATAGTGTCGGCCGGATCGCTCCCGTCGGCAGAGCTGGAAGCCGTGGCGATGATGTTCGCAATCGGATAAACAAAAGGCTCGACGGTGAAGCTCCACACGTCGCCTTTGAACGCGGTGGAGTCCGGCGGTGCATTGACTTCATCTATCCGCCAGTAATAGGTCTGGCCGA
This sequence comes from Planctomycetota bacterium, assembly GCA_022566315.1. Lineage (GTDB taxonomy): Bacteria > Planctomycetota > Phycisphaerae > Sedimentisphaerales > Anaerobacaceae > NIOZ-UU13. The sequence continues at coordinate 39,239 of JADFJC010000002.1, read as the reverse complement.
ATTCGAGAAGGCCGTCGGGATCGTAAGTTGTACCCGCTTGGCTCGCCGTACTGGCGGTGGCATTATTGACATCATCAAAGACGGTGCCGAAGTACACGTTGTGCGTGTCGGCAAGCGAGCTCGGTGCCCAACTCAGTACCGTATCGCGAGGTACGTCAACAACGCCGTCTTCAGGACTGGGGTCAGCAGCCGTAAGTCTTGGTTTGAAAGATGGTTCGACATAGTCGCCTTCGTACCATCTTGCGGCGTCTACCCAGAAATCACCGGCTGTAAAAGCGATGTGGAATGTGATGGCCCCTGGATCCACATCCGCAGTAAAAACAGGAGTTGTTACGCTATATTCCGCCCATTCTTCAGTTATGAAGAATTCCTGTTCACCATATCCCTCCCACGGGTCTGCTCCACGTTCCGGCTTGAGACGGATCTGCAGGTCACCTGACTTGGATTTCATAAAGACCGAAAGAGTGTAATGCTTGCCATTTTCAAAAACACGTTGTGCGTGCTGCAGACCGGCATCCCAGGAATTTGCACCTGCTGAGTTAACCGTAACATGCAAGGCATACGTTCCCTCAATCGGATCTTCGGGTACTGCTGCGCCCACCAATTCTGTAACCACTTCTAAGGTAGCGTCACCATATGTGCTCCACGGGTCCGTGACACCGTCCTCAAGGCCACCATTATCCAGTAGATTTACGACGTCTTGTGCGTGGCTTGGACTGACTCCCACGAGTCCTATCAACAAAACTGCTGTCAACCAAACTATTCGATTTTTCATAATACTTACTCCTCACTATCATCCCTTAGGGATTAACTCAATTGACTTCTCTCATTCAGGGGGTAGTAGGCAACCAGCTCAGCAAGCGCCGTGCCGGCAGCAAAACCCAATACCAAAACAAAAGAAACTAAAAAATCAATTTATTAGACATAGTAGTTCTCCTTCAAAAAGGTTTAAAATAAAAACGGCCGATAACAATTATCACACTCACTACATCATCTGCCCAAGATGAGTCTTACGACTTGACACTACCTCCTTCCTTCAAAGGTCCAACATCGACCGTTAACTGATATGTATAGATTCCATCTGCCAAGCGCAAAGCCCAGGAAACTTTGCACTTTGCCCTCTTATATTTTGACCTTCCAGCCAGGACAGTTTGTATGCTTTGCCCAGGATTTTGTCCTCAGGAAAGCCAAAATCCATAAACTTCATTCATCTTATTTATACCAGATGAGCAACTCTCTCGTCAAGGGAAATCTTTCGAGCTATTCATATTTTTTTCAACGCAATCAAACAAAATCTGAAACTGGAGCATAACAGAAATAGATAAGAAAACAAGTCCCAAACCACGCAGACGCCGCTATCGCCCTGGTCTGTTCCAGCATTTGGACAGGACGAGTGTTTTTCCGGGAGACAAATGGATCGTCAACAGACGCCGGCCAGACTCATCTATGTGAACGTTCCGTCAACTATCACACGTTAGCAGATACGACGAATGGCTTGCGGTATTCTCGTGAAATCAGCCTGTTCGCTTCTTTGCTCATCGGGCCGATGAATCTTTCTTTATCGGGGTCCATAATCAGCATTGAACTCAGGGCGAGCAATTCCTGGTTGATGTCAAATCGGTTGGCTAAGAGATGGTCAATCAGACGGTCATACGACTCGGAGAGTTCCGTCTCGCTTCGAATGACCTGTCGGATTTCGTTATTGGTTTTGTGCTTGCCCACCTGATATGAGATGTTCGCCATGTGGACCAGCCCACAGGAGAGATGTCCCTCGAGAGCATCCGTCAGGAGCTCGTTGGTTTTACGGCTGCGAACGATGCTGATAAAGTTCTCTTTGCAATTGGGCTGTTTGCGGGTGAATTTTTTGATTAGCCTTCCGTGATTGCCGAAAGCTGCGCCGTCTTTCACGTAACCACCTTCGCATTGCACTACAAATCCTGTTCGTACCCCGTGAAACTCATCCATACTCTGCCGGCTGTTCTTGCTCCAATCCGATTGCCGGAACGATCTATTCCGAGGCAGGCCGCGGACTTCGAAAATGATAGGAGCCGGTTCGTAATCCAACAGGGATATCATGGTATTGGGGGTCTGGCCGTCGTCATCATAGCCCAGACGCGCCCCAATGCTGAGCACCCGTTTCGGCAGCGCATTCTGCCGTAAGGCCCATCGGCACCCATCCATCGCATGAATACCCATATTCCCAAGGTCACCGTCACCGGTGTCCCAGTCCCAATGCCAGTCGTAGTGCAGGTGCTTGCGCATTAGTGGTTTCTTAGGGGCCGGGCCGCACCAGAGATCGTAATCGCACGACCTGGGTATGGCTTGGGGACCATTTACCTTGCCGATGCTCATCCGCGGCCTATAGTTAATCCCGTACACACACTTGATTTTCCCAAGGTTACCGGCCCAGATGTACTCGAGTGATTCGGCAATCGCGCCGCTGTTTCGAGGTCCATGAACGGCTTGTACCACGCGATTGTACTTGCGCATGGCCTCGACCATCTTGCGACCCTCAAAGATGTTGTGCGAGGAGGGCTTTTGCACGAACACATCTTTTCCCACCTGACAGGCCATGATAGTCATCAATGAATGCCAATGGTTCGGCGTCGTGATCGAGACAGCATCGATTTCCTTGTCATCCAACAGGTCGCGGAAATCCTTGTAGGCCTTGACCTTCTCACCTCGCTTACTGAACTGGTTCACTTCATAGTTGAGGTGGTTTTCATCACAATCACATAGAGCCACAACACGGACGCCCGGGATCTTTCGGAAGTCCCGAATATCTCCTCGTCCCTTGCCGCCGATCTTGACGAATGAACCGATTCCAATCACGCCAATGCGAATATCATCATTTGCGCCCAGTACCCGTGAACCCGACAAAGATAATGCCGAGCCGATTGCGAGCGACGCCTTCAAGAACTCCCTGCGTTTCATCGATTCTCTCCTGTAACCTGCCGTCATGTCCAAATATTCATACGTGCCGTCTGATGTTACAATACTATAGCGCTATTCCTCGAAATCTCAAGCCCTTTGTTTGGCCGCCCCGATACGGAATCCGCCTGGGGCGGATTGTCAAGTCATCATTGGACAGTTATTTTGTTGTTTATGACCACTTCACCTCTCCCTGCTCTCACACAGCAGCTACGGTTGGACGAGTCACGAGTCACGGAAAAGCCCTGGACTTCATTCTGAACGATGGTATCATATTTGAGCAGTTGTGAGTACCTCTGCCGGCGGCTCGTCGCACGAGTCACGGAAAAGCAGACGACTCGCCGTGCTGCGCTCGGCGCAACAGGAAGAAAAGGAATATTGTATTGAGGAAGGATCAACGAGATCAGAACTGTGCCAGTCCCACAAGGGACCCCTTTCGGGGGGATGAAGTAGTGAAAGGGTTGCCGATGTTCACTGCATCGGCTCCTGAGGTTCTTGCAAAAGAAAAGGCTGATTTGGCAGAGCTTAAGGGCAAAGGCCTTCTGGTGCGGTGGAAGGGTTATTTTGGCAAAACAGGACCCGGGTGGCTGCAAAGTGCTCTCGTGCTGGGAAGCGGAAGTGCTATGGCTTCACTTTTTGCCGATGCTTATTATTAGTTAAAGATAATAAGTTCGGAAAGGAGTCTATTATGCTTACTATTCCATCGGCAGCACAATCGCTTTTCATGAGTTTTTTAGTGCTTCTTGCGAGATGGTATGTTGAGCGTGCTGAAAAATTGTTGCAATTGAGATGAAATCTTTGTACTATTGGACTTGTGGCAAGCAGGAGTGTCTCAGTGAAGTGTATATGGGAAATGCCGGTTGACAAGTACACATGTTCTGAATAATTCCCGAAAACCCTGCTTGACAGACGTCCATTGTCTGCTGTATGTTTTTAGAGTTCTACGTTAGACGCTGCAAATAAAGAAAGAAAAATAGTTGCCGGAGGTTCCCTTATGTTGAAAAAAAGGTTTTTTACATTGTTCACTTCCTGCCTGGCCCTCGTGTTCGTCTTGCACCTGGCACCGGTGCTCGGCGCCCCCAATGAGATTCAGAAAGGAGAGATGGCCGGATACCTGATCGTCCCTCACGATAAAGTTCCAGAGACGTATAACGCCGGGTTCTCCATGTATGTAGCAGCCTGGCCTTTGTTGCAGGAATATCCGGGGCGTCGTTTTCAAACAGGTCTGTTCGGCACCTGGATGCACGCTCAGTATGACGGTCCTAAGCCTGCCAAAAAAGTGTATTCCGATATCGAGGGCGGCCTGGGCTGGTGGCGTGACACGCGGTTCGCCACGGAAACGCCGAAGTTCATTATGGGCGGGGTGGCCCGGAATTTCGTTGCATGGGCCAACGGCCCAGGGGCCGGCAAAGGAAGGGACTGGGATGAACCGAAAGGCAAGTACGGTGTGGCACAACTCAGTCCCTGGTTGCTGTGGCCCCCCGATGGCCTGAATCTGAAACAAGGCACCTGCGGTGAACTGTTCGGCTACGGGTATCTGCCGCTTCCGCTCACCACAGCCAAATCCACCACCGCCGGGAAAAACGTTCCTACCGGAAATAACTGTTGGACCTTGTTTCTGAACACGGGAAACTTCAAAGGCCCGGTTGCTTTCTTCACCCCCTATTTCTGGTCCCGCGCGACTGTGGACGACCCTGGCTTGGCTGGCATGTTTCTGGATACCCGTCCCTCCGGTCCCAATAGGGCTTTGCAGATGGAAACCCAGTATGTCCCCAGCGTCCAGTCCACTGACGAAAAGGGGGAGATCTACGCCCGAGTAGCCCCAACCTCGTTCCCCCGAGGGCCTAAGGGCGAGTCGGTGGTAGTGCACCGCGTTACCGCCTACAACAAGAAGGCACTCTGGGACGCCGTGGAGGCCTGGTTTGAAGGCGGGGCCCCGGCCAGCGGCGTCATCGACCCCCAGGAGGCCGCTGTGCACAGCTTTCCCGGAGGCGGTCGGGCAACCTGGAGGATATATACACCCTCTGTCCCCAGGGAAAAAAGGACGCGTCTTGCCTGGAATTCTTTTGCGAGTCCCGTGGCGCTTGATTCAAGTACCTTCGGGTTCCGGTGGGACTACCAACTGGTTACGAGAAAAGATTCCAAGGATGGGCCACTGGTGAGGCTCCCCGAATACTATCACTTAGTGAAAGACAATAATAACAAGGCCCAGTGGGTTGTGGTGCAACCCAAAGACGTTCCGGCTGAAACAGGACTGGCCGAGGTTAGCTTTAGCCGGCCCCGCGGTAAACCTTCCCAACCCTACGTCACTCCCGACGATGCGGAGAGTTGCTGGAAGAAACCTGGCCCCGTGGCAGGACCTTTCCAGGCGCATCCGGGGGACGGTAGCGTGGTGACGTACTACTGGTATCGATTCGCCGACCAGCCTGCATTACTCAACGCCGATTTAACGGATAAAGAGCGGGAAAGCCTGCAGGCGCGGGTGGAAAAACTCCACCGGAACTGGAAAAAAGACCGCGACTACCTGGCGCCACCGGCGATTGGAAAACTGGCGGATATTGACCCGGCCTTGATTGTAACCCCGCCGCCGGGCTTGGAGGCAGGGTATGTACCCATCGCCACACGACAAGCAGCGGAAGAATAGGTTAGCTTCGGCCCAATGTCGTTCGCAGCCTCGGCTAACAGGGTTGAAAGGAGATATGACAACAGCATGCGAGTGAACCGCCAAAAAGCGGGCTGGAATTCCATGCTGTCGTCGTGGCGGGTTGCAACCTAAAGGGGTCATGCCGTAATTATTAACATTGTACCATGTGACATTACAGTGACATGTGCTATCGGGATAGGGAACCCCATCACTGAGGCCCCCGCCCACACCACCGAATAAATAGGGACGGTGTGCGAGAAGTTTTTCTGGCGAATTATGCGGCAATACTTTTTATATTCCAGTATTTGTTCCACAAATGACCGATAGCCAACGCCATTATCCGTGCCATACTGTAGATTCTACGCTTGACTTCTCGTCTTTTGTTCTTGTGTTCTTTAGAAGGAAAGGTGAATGGTCAAGGTACTGAACGCACATGACTTAGATCTGTGGCTATCCCCAAAAGAATTATATGATTGTTACATTTCTTTCCCTCCGTATACTTAATCCGAAAATAATGAAAAATTTTCAAAAAATATTCATTCTTGGGCAAGAATTAGAGGTTTGGTGTTCCCATTACTCATCAAAATTGACATCTGTGGTGACAAAATGGAGACACGAATTTTCGAAGAATTCTGGCATTTTACGGCTCAAGAAAATGGGGCCATTTTAGTGGCGACTTGTCACTGTTTTGCAGTCTCCGTTTGCGGCAGCTTGGCTCTCCACTCCTCGGCCTTTTCCGGCTTGCCCCAGGCTTTGTAAAGTTCGATCAGGTTGTGCCGCGACCGCTACGACGGCGTTCGACGCAATCCCTTCAACGAATACGAATGCGGCTACTGGTACGCCCGAGCCCTGTCGAGCTAAGGATTGATCCAGATGTTAACAGGCGTCTGCTACGACGCAGTTGACAAGACGCTCTACATCAATTCACAATTATGCGACGACTTCCGCTGCTTATTATCCTGCGAAACAGGTTTCCGCACCGTGGGCCTACGAAAGGGTAAGCCCTTCATCGAAATGAAGCTGGGTGACATCAATGCCGGAAGAATCATCGTTTCCGGAAAATCTCTGTGAGAACATCTATGCATATCTCTGCGGGACTCCATCGTCTATAGATTCTGCCCCGGTCGCGCTATGACCGACACGGGCACATATGCCTGTGAGGCGGGCGTGTAATTGCACGTGCAACCTCCGGTCAGGCAGGGAACGTTGAGTACGCCGTTGGCCGGGAACAGGTTGTTGTAACAACCCGGCCTGACGTTCCACATAGATGTGATGCTGCGGGACTCTATGTCAATATAGGCGGCGTTAGCTCGAAACCGGGTGGTCACCATATTTGCGCTGGATCGCAGGCCGGTGCAACCGCGCCGGACCCAGGTCGTTTGTTTGCCCGAGGCCTCGCCTGTCAGCAGGTCTCGTAGGATGAACCGGTCGACCGTGCCCCAGAGGATGTTGTGATCGATAATAGACAGTGCACGCGGGGCAGTCGGCGCCCGGCCTTTTTCAGGTGCTTTCGGCGGCACAGGCAAACCGGCCACCAGTGTTCCATCCCCCGCCTGGTAGATGCCGGATGACGTGACGATTAGGTCGTGGGCCTCGCTGTAACGCAACGCCGAGCCTCCCCGCGTCTCCCACAGCGGTTCGCCCGTTCTTATCTTGAGCGCTCGCATCCTGGGAGCCTGGCCCTCTGTCTGCGGGCGGCGTGGATTGAGAAGCTCCGCGCAGAAGACCCGCCCTCCACCTACGGCCACGCTTAAATTCGCCTGATTGCATTCGTATCGCCAGAGGTCTTCACCGGTGCGCACGTTCACACAAAACAGATGCCGGCCGCTCCGGGCGACCAGGTAGTCCTTCCAGACGTGCAGGTTCAACCACGTCCCCTCCAGTCCGGCCGGCAGGCTGATCCGCCAGGTCTGCTGTCCGGTTCGTGGGTCGAGGACCACACAGTCCCGCCCACCGGTCACATAAATTGCGTCGTCGGCAATGACCATCTGATCGGTGGAGCTATGCGGGAAGGGCAGGTTTGCTTGCCAGAGCGTGCGCCCGGTGTAAACGTTGATCGCGGTTAGCTTCTCAGCCTTGATCAGGACCCGACCTCCAGCGACTCGGACGACCGTGTCACCAGGCTTGCGATACCACCGCATCGATCCGTCAAACCACAGCAATCCCAACGGCGCTTTTAGAAATCTGTCCTTCGATGCACCAGTGTTGGCCGCGTCGGCCTCTTCGTGTGTCCAATCGGCCGAGCCGGGCAATGGGCCCCGGCGAGAGAGCAGAAGCCAATTGCGGGCGCGCCGCCGAACGAAGCCATCCGGTTTACTGTTATCCAACAGCTCAACCACATCGGCCGACCTTGGTAGACACATCGTCCCGCCGTACGGGCGCAGTGAATGGACCAGGGCTTTGACAATCTCGCTGCTCGGCGCGGAAATCAGATCATCTGCTTTCTCAGATACCACCAGACTGGCCATATACGGCGGAAGCGGGTACGTAAGTGGATCACCGACATGGACGCTCGCGCGCAATCCGTAGAGCCCGGCCTCGTCGAGCTGGCGGCGAAGTCTCTCAACGACCTTGGCATCGTTGTCGACAGCGATCACGTACAGTTGCGATTGCCTGAGCAGTTGCTTCACCAAGCCTCCGTTCTCGATTCCCAGGACCAGGGCATAACCTTCGGTCATTTTGGTCGCAGCCAGGATATTACTCGCCCGGGCGCTCCAGGGGCCTCTTTTAAGAGAGGTTGATTTGTACCGGTGGATCATCGGTTCTGTTTCGTGTTGGGCGCCGAAGGCGTAGATGCGTCCCTCACGCGTGACCACGAACAGCTTGTTATGCGCGGCAAGCATCCGGTGAGGTATGCCCTGAATCTTAGCGCTCCAGGTAAGCTCAGGCGATTCGTCACCCTGAGGAATCCGAATCGCCGCCACCTGGCCCGGTCCACCGACGTAGAGCCGGGGCCCGGCCTTGATGTGGATTCTCAGCTTGGAAGGCAGGTTCCATAGCCGGCGGAACGACCCGGTCAGGGTGTCAGGATACTTGTCCTGCCGGCGGTGAGCCGGGATTTCGTTTGCGTCCATCGAAACCAGCTCGGCCGAAACCAGATCATGCGCGACGATCCCCAACTCCGGCTCGGTAGTGAACATAATCTCCGGCGTCAAGACCGGCTCGCGAAAGGATCCGAGGTCCTTCTGGTTCGTCGGGTCGATCTGAAATCGGGTGAAACCGCCCGGATAAAGTTGGCTCTTAAAGTCCCGGCGCCCGCCCGGATTGCGGAAACGCTCCTTATTGCCGCGGCTCAGGTCATACAGATCGCCGCTGTGGCTGAGATAATGCTTGACACCGGCCACAAACCACGTGCCCTTGGGCAGACCCACGCGCCCGCCCCAACCGGTGTGGTAGTCCTGGAGCTTGCCGGTCTTGAGGTCCAGGAACGCTGTGAGCTGGGCACCGCAAGGGACAACCAGTCTGCCCCCGATCACCGCTAAGTACCCTTGTGGCGCTAATCCGGCGTATTGGCCTATACCGTGATCCATGTTAGCCTCAGGGATGTGGTTGCTGTCGCTGTTCGACCAGAGCAGTCCGCCCGATTGGGCATCGAGTGCATGCACGAAGACGCCGTCGGAGGGCCAAAGCCCCGCGGCGAAATAGATGACACCATCAGCCAGGACAGGTCCTCCGCGCGCGGGCCATAGGGAGATTAGACGTCCATGGCCCAACAGCTTACGATCCTGCTGACCCGCGGGAAGACCGCGGAACTTCCAGCGAAGCTGTCCGTCGGTGGCATTCAGGCAGTAGAGATAGCCGTCATCGGCAACGAGGTAGACCTTGTCGTGCCAGACCACCGGAGCGAAACGCACCGGTCCATCGGCAAAGAACCGCCAACGCTCGGCGCCTGTTTTTGTGTCCAAGGCCGTGATGCTGTCATTAACCATGGAGGGAACGAACATGGTCTTGCCCACCACGACTGGTTCATAAGACGCGTCAAAGAGCAAACGCACCTCGAGTGGGAAGGCTGGCCGCGGCGCGTGAAGCTCACGTATCCAATGTAAGTGTAATTGCTCGGGCAACTCCTCCGGAGAGGCCGCCGTCCGTCCGGCGTCATAGCGGAACTGTGGCCAATCGGCGCCAAAAAGCTCAGTCCCCAGTAGTAGTACCAAAATCACAATCGTGAATGTCGCAGTGCGTTTCATGTGAGGTCCCTGTCCTACTCAAAATTTTGAATTTGTTCGTTTCTAATTGTTTACGTACAATCGATTAAATTACATTTAATGATGGATTGCAAGGAAAATCGCTACAAGATGCAGTTTGTCACTTCAAAGGTCTATTCTACTTAACTCCTTGCAGATAATAAAATACGATTTTTTGAGTAGAACAACGCACTCTTAGCACCCGGACACCTATAAAAAACTCAAAGTCAAATACTAAAATCCCTGTCGCCACAAAAATTTTCTTTGAGGCATCCTCGTTACGACATTTCAGCCAACGTGCACTACTTACAGCCAATCACCAACCGGTATTTGATCTACCGCATTGATACATTTCTTTCCCTCCGTATACTTAGAGCCTATCCGATACTCTCTCTTGCCTGAAACCATTGAAAAAATCGACCAATTTCAGTAAAATCTGACAACGGTAACTCTTTGCAGCACAAAATGTCCATCTCTAAGCCGAGGCTTTAGGACTTGGTTCTGTTGCCGTCGGTGTTTTTGATGATATTTCTGTCAGCAAAGTGGTATCATTGCCGGATTATCTTGAGCCGCTCTATATGGTTACTGTTGGCTATTATTACCGATGAATGACATAGAAACTATTTTCATAGACGGCAGTATGGGCGAAGGGGGAGGCCAAATTCTGCGAACGAGCCTGGCTTTATCCTGTATAACCGGCAAACGGCTGCATATTGAAAATATTCGTTCCGCACGGCGTAATCCAGGACTGGCTAAGCAGCACCTAAGTTGTGTCCGGGCTGCTTGTAATATCTGTAATGGAAAATCTCATGGAGCTGCTAAAGGCTCAAAAGTGTTAGATTTTCAAGCCAGTCCTGTGCACAGTGGTGATTTTCGTTTTGATATCGGTTCAGCAGGCTCCACATCTTTGGTAATCCAAACCCTCTTACCTGCTTTATTTTTGGCACACAAACCTTCGACAGTTACTGTTACCGGTGGAACACATAACCCGCTGGCACCACCATTTGATTTCCTTTCCGAGACCTTTCTGCCCGCTATTAAAACCGCTGGTTTCCAGGGTGATTGCAAGCTGCTAAGACACGGCTTCTTTCCGGCCGGCGGCGGGAAGATAACTCTTCGTGTTCAGCCCCGGCAAAAGCAATCACCTGTGCCCGCGCCACCTGTGTCGATGCAAACACAGGTGCAGGCAAATCAGGCTATCGACCTTTGTAACTCAGGCCAAGAGTTTCGCATTAACGCTCGGATATACACGGCTAAACTTCCCACACACATCGCTCATCGCCAACAGAAACTATTGCTCCAAAGTGGACTGAACATCCAAAATATCGAGCACACCGAAGTGAGAGATTCGCAAGGCCCTGGAAATGCTGTATGCGTTCGACTTTGCTGCAATAAGCGAACCACAGTATTTACAGCATTTGGAATGCGGGGCAAGCCCTCAGAACAAGTAATTAGTGAGGTTGTTAATTTAGCAATGAATTTTATTGACAGTGGTGCAGCAGTTGACCATTTTCTTGCAGACCAGTTGCTGCTCTACATGGCGATAGCAAATGGTGGCTGTTTTACCACCGACCGGATTTCCGCGCATACGAAGACTAATATGGAAGTGATAAAGAAATTTTTGCCCGTCGATTTTATTATAGAACAGCAAGGAGAGTGCTTTCGGGTTTCGTGTCAACCCCTTAGATAAGGAACTTTCTTCTAACAGGGTCAACCTGACCAATAAGGTTAATGCTGGTATTTATTCTTTTAACTGGGGACACAGGCTATTGAGGTATTCTTCGAGGTTCGTATAGCCATCTTTGTCTGCGTCGCCGTTTCTGTCCTCTGGGTCTTTCGGGTCGAGGTTATTGGCCGTTTCCCAGGCGTCGGCCATGCCGTCGCGGTCCAGGTCTTTGGGCGCAGGCTTGCTTTTGAGTTCGGGCCAGCCGCCCACTTCGTCTTGCGAATCAAGCAGTTTGCCCGTACGATTTTTTATGTCGTTCATCAATCGCTTGTCCACGGCGTCGCGAACGAGCGATGCACCGGCGTGGGCCAGAACCAAACGCCGAGCCTCTTCGGCCGAGTGTGTCACCGGGGCGTTGGGGCCGGTGTCGAACACTTTGTCAACCTTCCAGTGGTCTAAAGTCCCCAGGTACTTGTAGTTGTGTGCCCAGCGTTCCATGTCTATCGCGGCATAGTTGTTCGCGGTGAGTTCGGGGCGTTCGTCAAAGACGTTTCCGCTCATGTATCCGTGCGCCGCGTAGGCCGTGTGGGCCTTCATGGCTATGGGCAGTGTCGTGCCGGTTTCCGGGCCGGGGCGAAAGATGTTGTTGATAAGGTTGAGCTGGGCGTCGCCCACGTTGGCCGTGCCGCCTGCGCTCCAGTTGTAGATGATGTTGTTGCGGAAATCGATGATCCAGTGCGGCTCGTCCTGGTTGCCTGACAGGGACGGATGGCGGGACCGGCTTGAGGCGAAGATGCTGTGGTGGATGGTGATATTACTCTCCTGTTTGCGAAACGATCCGCACATGCCATGAGCGCCCTTGTGGTGCAGGCTGTCGTGGAGACCTTCGCTCAGAATACTCCACTGGAAGGTGTAGTTCTTGCAATTTCCGGTGTCTTGATTACCGTCTATGCCCCAACTGGTCGAAACGTGGTCGAATATCAAATTGTCGCAATTATCTACCGACACGGCATCGGGGCCGCTGGGCCGAGGTTTGTTTTTATCGCCCAGTCGCACGCGGATGTAGCGGACTATGATGTCGGAGCATTTGCTAAAGCCGAGTTTGTTATCCTTGAACGTGATGCCGTCGCCAGGGGCGGTTTGGCCGGCGATGGTGAGGCCTTTGGTTTGGATTCTAATGTCCGATTTGAGCTCGATAGTGCCCGAGACCTCGAAGACGATGGTGCGTGGGCCTTTGGCCGAGTCGATCCCGTCGCGAAATGACCCTGGGCCCGAGTCGTTTATGTTGGTTACGTGATAGACGTCTCCTCCGCGCCCGCCCTGGGCGAATCGTCCGTAGCCTTCGGCGCCGGGGAACGCCAGGATGGTCCGTGTGGCCGGGGCGTCTTGTTGCGCCACGGGCGGGTTCGCCAGGCAGTAGGCCCCTGCTTCCGTCTTGCTCAGGTCGGCCTTGGCCAGCTCACCCACCGTCTTTCCGTCTGCCCCAATAACCACGAGCCTCACCGACGCCGCGTCAGCGGGAACCACCACAATGTTATCAAGAACCACCGGCTTGAACGGCGAAACATTAAGCGGCAGGTCGAGCGTTTGCAGCGTGCGGCCCTGCGCATCGGCAAACTCGACACGCAGCGCGCCGGAAACAAAAACGCCAAACCGGCCCTTGAGCTTCGCCTGCCCGGACGACAACTCCGCCGACAGCGGTTCCGCGACAACACCCGCATCCGAGCAGTCCAGCACCGGGAAATCACCGCCGATGTTCGCAGCATACCAGTCGTAGCTCCACATGTAGCTCTGGCCTGGCTGCAGTTGCGCGAACGGGCTGAGCACCTCGCTCTCGAACACATACGGATTCTCCTCAGGATTCGTGGGCATCACCATATCCTGGTTGTAAGCGTGTATCTTGCCCAGGCCGTTCAGCCAGAACTCCACCGACGAGCCATCGGGATACTCCTTGTCCGGCTCAAAGACGAATCGCTGCACGAACACCGCACCGCTTTCGCCGTTGACGGTTGCAACCCAGCCGGCGTGGCTGTCGAGGCCGATTTTGCCGACCTTGTATTGATACTGCACCTGCATCAACCCGCGCTGGGTGTCGGGCTGGAAGGTTGGATTGTTCGGCTCGCCGAAGATGACCGAGTAGCCTTTCGGAAAACGGCTATCCGGATTGATCGGGCACCACGCCTTCATGAGCGGGTTATGGCCGGAACCGTCGGCCTTGCCGCCATCCAGTTGTGTGTGGGACCAGATGCCCCAGCGGCGCGGCCGGGTATCGATGTTCTTCATTGTTGCCTCGAAATTCACTCGCGTACTGCCCTCGAAGATGCGAACTACGCGCGAGAACTGGATGCCGCTGCGCTGGTCTTTGCGGCTGGTGAGTCGAATGGCTGCCTCGCCGCGCTTGCCTCGGAGTTTCTCCAGCGTGTAGGGCTGTCCGTCGAGCACGGCGTCGGGCGGGCCGGGCCATTGCTCGTCGTTGTCCCAGCCTTGCGGCGCGGGCCAGAGTTTCTCTCCTCCGTAATTGAGCCATTGGCCATGGGGTCCCAAACCGGTCGCCGGAGGCTTGACATTGATGAGTGTGTCATTGTTCCAGAAGAAATCATGTTCGCCCAGGCTATACTGCATGATGCGCCCGCCACATTCAGGGACAACCTGGAGCCTTATGCAGTCATTTTGCAGATAAACCGAATTCCAGGTTTGGGTGTCACCCGGAAAACGAAACGCCCGGATCAATTCTAATTCCCGGAGATTGTAAGGCGTGCCGTCCTGATGAAAGGTATCATGCTGCCAGACCTCGGGCATGGGGTCCCCCCGTTTTGATCCCCAGTGCATATATGTCTGGGTACGACCGGCAACCAGCCCCCAGTGGTACCAACCCACCTGGTGTTTCGCGAACAACGGCAAGATACTGGCGACGGTATTGCCGACCTGCCGTCTCAACCACTCTGTGCAAATCACCGGGCGAGCATAGTTCCGGCATGTCTTGATCTTACGGACCATTCCGTCCGGTTGGTCATATCCGTGGAAGGAGATGATGTCCGACAATGCCATGATCCGCTTTGACATGGGGCTATCAAAGCGAGTCCAGACCCCGATTGTCAGGGGTTGCATAGGATGTACTTCCCGGGCCCAGGCAAAGGCAGCTTCTGCCAGGGGCAGACTCTTTGGGCCCATACCGCTGTTGCCCGGTTCATTGTAGAGATCCCAGATGAGAATACGCGGATCTTGCCCGAAAGCACCCACAATGTCCTTGACATACCTTTCCAAATCAGGCCAGACGGACCGGTCTGTCACCCGTTTGAGTCCCGGGCTGGGCACCCAGCCACTGTTGTGTACACCGGGCACAGGAGCATCCTGCGGGCCCAGGTAAGGCTCCTTGCCGGCAAAGGAACAATCACAGAACAGGATGAGCATGACGCTGATGTTGTGTTCGTTGGCAAGGGATAAAAAGGTTTTGATCCGTTTCTTTAATCCATCGGCATCATCCTTCCACACGAGGTACTGCAGAAAGACCCGTACGCTGTTGTAACCTGCCTCTTGGGCCCATCCCAGTTCCTGGTCCACGGTCTTTGGATCAAAGGTGGGCGCCTGCCACATCTCGGTCATATTAACAGCGCTCCGGGGCAGATAATTACAGCCCTTTATGGCACCCACCTCCCGGTACCACTGACAGGCCCTCTCTGTGGACCAGCGTCCCGAGATATCGCCCTGGTCAACCGCCTGGACCGAGGCCGGCCCAACAGACAATACAGCAACAGTTAACAGCAAAATCTTTAGATTACGCCCCATGTACTTCAGCTCCTTACTCTCCCTGAAACCAGGGAACCAATGATAGGAAATTTGATTTCAACATACACTCAATAATTATAGCACCGGGGGAATAACGATTCAAGAGAAGAAATCAGCCCAGGGACTGCCATGGCGGTACCTGGTGCATCTGCCAAGCGAACATCGGACCACTGCAAAACAGTCGAATTCCCAATGAAAGCGTGCTGGAAAGAAGATGCACAGGCAGTTGCCAGTACCGTGATAGCGTTTTTCAGTTCTTTGGCAAATCTCTTGTTTTGTCCCGAAACAGATCACCCAACGTAATCCGGCGAAGATGGCTGTCGATACATTCTTGAAGCTCGGCAAGCTTTTTACTTGCCGCACAGTTCGGCTGACGTGAACAGACATCCAAACCCAACAAACATCTATTAAGCCGTATGGGCCCCTGAATCGCTTTTATTATTTCCATCAGACTTATCTTCGAAGGTTTTCTACTCAACTGAAACCCACCGTTCGACCCCATACAACTCTCTACCAGCTTAGCCTTATGAAGTTTTTGCAGTAGCTTGCACGCAACAGGATATGAAATATCTTCCTCATGCGCCACTTCTCTCGCCGACACCAACTCCTCCTTGTAGTGCTTCGCCAAATTCACCATCGCACGCAACGCATAATCTGTACTTCGTCTCAAAACATCCATTTTCAACCGAACCTCTAAATTTTATCATCTCTAAATGTAGGGTTAACATAGCCTTATGTTATTATTTTGTCAACACGAAAAAGTCTTTCTATTTTGCAGGATGCAGAACACAAATTTTATTTCATCTCGCAAACACCCACAGAATGCTTTATGATAAGAATTGAAAAACGGCTGTTTTGATATTGAGTGCCTTGCACAATTATGGGACAAGAAGTAGTTCAAAAAGAACGGTTAAACACAATGGAAGCAACAAAAAAGGTACCTGTGTTACTATTGGCGGCCTTGGTGGTGGTGCTTGGCTTTGTTTTCGATGCTAATGCAGCAGAGCCAGCCAAGCCTGGTCCAAAGTACCACAACCTCAGATATAATGAGGACTTTAGTTATCTTGGTGGTCCCAGCGAGTCGTATATAAAGGATACATGGGATTCGATCAAGTGGATAGAAATTGCTGATGACTGGTACCTGACGCTTGGTGGTCAGGCGAGACTGCGATTTGAGTCCGAAACCGACAAAAGCTTCGGCGGCGGCACAGGGCCTTCCCAGGATGCCTTTGTCCTGCAGCGGTATTTCATCCACGCTGATCTAAGACGTACCGATGGGCTGCGATTTTTCCTGCAGGGCAAATTCGCTCACGCAAATTATCGTGACAAAGGCGGTTTGGCAGGTCTCGAAGACCACGCCGATGTCCATCAGGGCTTTATGGACATTACCACGCCAATCTACGGGCAGTCTGCGACATTCAGGCTCGGTCGGCAGGAACTCCAGTATGGCGCGCAGCGACTGATATCTCCGCTCGACTGGGGTAATCTGCGACGAACATTCGACGGGATAAAGGTTTTCACCGACCTGGAGGACTGGCGGCTGGACGCATTTGCCGTTCGGCCGGTCTTAAACGACAGAAGGAACTTGGACGACGAGGATGAAAACATTGATTTTTACGGTCTTTACAGTACCTGGAAAGGCACCAAGGCTTTAAGTGCAGACTTTTACTTTCTGTTGCTCAAAAACAATAATCTGGCGGCAAACTCCAACGGCATAACAGGCAGGCGAACGCTGTACACCATCGGCAATCGTCTTTGGGCTAAACGAGGTAATTGGGATTGGGAAACCGAGACAGCGGCACAATTTGGTACCTTTGCAGGTGACCGGGTTCGTGCCTGGATGGCAACGGCCGGAGGTGGTTATACTTTCGCCGATGCAACATGGAAACCGCGAATTGGAGTGCTTTATGATTATGCAAGCGGCGACAGGGACCCGGCGGACGGGACTCACAGCACTTTCAACCAGCACTTTCCGCTTGGCCACGCGTGGTTTGGCTATCTTGACCGTGTGGGACGAAGTAATATCCATGACATTAAAGCGCAACTGAAGGTCAAGCCGAGCGAGAAGCTGACTGCCTGGGCTGATTTTCATACTTTCTTCGCCGACCAGGACAAGGACGCACTGTATTCTGCAGGTGGCGGTAAGCTCAGAGCTGCCCCTGCCGGTGGTGCCGGCTCGCACAAGTTTGGCCACGAACTGGATTTGACGATGAAGTACGCCGTTGACAAACACACGACTGTTCTCGTCGGCTGGGCACATTTCTGGCCGGGTGGTTTTATCGAGACATCAGGTGACGATGACTCGCCGGATTTGTTTTACGCCCAGATTGAGTATAAATTCTAAATGAATGGCTGGACGGTCTGTTTGACGAAGGTATGAAAAACGGAGGTAGCTCTCAAGAATTATGTACGTGGTGGTTTTTCGGGAGTTTTAGAAATGAATGAAGTTTTTTATAGTCAATCCTTCGACTTCGCTCAGGATGGTGAGCCTGTCGAACCATATTTCCTTTAGTGTACTAATATCTTTTTTCGTAACGTCAAAAAAAAATGGATTAGTAGATTTTTTTATTGACAGATTAAAGATGATTGATTATAGAATAATATAAGGTTAAATTAGTCCTATTTACAACATGTAATTTGGGGATGTGTTTACCTGCAGAAGTTCGTGATGTTTCACTGTGCACGGTACGGAAATCAGAAAGAATTGATATGGTGCTTCGCCGGAGCAGCAAAACAGTAACTGGTGGAAAAAAAGTATGACTAAAAAGCGATCCCATCAATCTGAACAGAAACTCAAGCGTTGCCTGACGCGTCGTGATTTTCTTCAGTTAGGTGCCGGCGGCTTGGCTTTATCGGCTGGTCAACCCCTTTTTGCAGCTCTTAAATTGGTCGAAGATGTGGATAACCCGCTGGAGTTTTATCCCAACAGGGACTGGGAACGGTTATATCGGGACGTTTTCAGGAATGACCGAGATTTCTACTTTCTCTGTGCGCCTAACGATACGCATAACTGTCTATTGCGAAGCTATGTAAAGAATGACATCATAACGCGCATTGGGCCCAGTTTCGGCTACGGTAAAGCGGAGGATGTTTACGGTAACAAAGCGTCAAGCAGATGGGATCCGCGGCTGTGTAACAAAGGCCTGGCCCTGGTAAATCGCATTTATGGCCCTCGGCGGGTCAAGCACCCAATGGTGCGCAAAGGTTTCAAAGAATGGGCTGAGCAGGGCTTCCCAAGGGATGCGGATGGCCGGGTAGATGCGAAGTATCTGCAACGCGGCAAGGACGAGTGGGTCAAAGCAAGCTGGGAAGAAGCCTCGAGACTGGTTGCTGAAGCTTTGGTTAACGTCGCGACTACATACTCGAACCAGGAAGGGCAGGAACTGCTTCTCCGGCAGGGATATGACCCTGACATGGTGGAGACCACCAAGGGGGTGGGTATGCAGGTGATTAAGAATCGCGGTGGTATGCCATTGTTGGGCGCTACGCGAGTTATGGGTATGTTCCGCTTCTCAAACTCTCTGGCGCTGCTGGACGCTAAAATTCGCGGCGTGGATGCTTCCAAGGCATACGGGGGCCGGATGTGGGACAGCTATTCATGGCACACAGATTTGCCGCCGGGGCACCCAATGGTTACCGGACAGCAGACAGTGGACTGGGACCTGGTAGATGCTGAAAACGCCAAGCTCATTATTCCCTGGGGTATGAACTGGATCTGCACGAAAATGCCGGATAGTCACTGGCTGACAGAGGCACGCATAAAAGGTGCAAAAATCATTACCGTTACGGTCGAATACTCATCGGTGGCCAATAAATCTGATGAGGTCATCATCATTCGCCCGGGGACGGACGGTGCGCTTGCGCACGGATTGGTCCATATAATCATAAAGGAAAAACTTTATGACGAAGATTTCGTGAAGAAGTTCACCGATTTGCCGCTACTGATACGTATGGATACGCTGCAGCATCTCTCGCCGAGTGATTTTATAGAAGGCTACAAGTTAGCTGAACTTAATCACGGCGCAAAGGTGCTCAGAAAGGGAGATAAACTGCCGGTGGGTCCGGAGCAGAAGGTGCAGTACATCGATGAGAAGCTTCGCCAGGAATGGGGTGATTTTGCGGTGTGGGACAAGGTCTCGAACAAACCGGTACCCATTAGCCGCGATGATATCGGCAAGTATTTCGAGGACAAGGGTTTTGACCCGGCATTGGAAGGCAGTTTTAAGCTCACATTAAAGGATGGCAAAGAGGTGGAGGTTCAAACCGTTTTTGCCCTGGTCAAGAAGTATGTGATGGACAGTTTCTCTCCGGAGAAGGTCTCAAAGCTGACGTGGGCGCCGGTCGAGGCAATCTATTCGCTGGCCCGTCAGATCGCCGAGAACCGCGGTAAAACGTTAATTGCCACGGGGATGGGACCGAACCACTTCTTTAACAACGACTGCAAGGACAGGTCTATTTTTCTGCTTTGTGCTCTTACGGCCAACATTGGTAAGCACGGCGGCAACCTCGGCAGCTACGCAGGAAACTACCGGGCCCCGTATCTTAACGGCATCGGCCATTACACCGCAGAGGATGTATTCGACCTTGAGCTGGACCCTGCTAAGCAGAGCCGAATAAAGAAATACTTTAAAGGTGAGTCCGCCCATTACTATAACTATGGCGACCGTCCGCTTCGGATAGGGAATAAGAATTTCACCGGTAAAACCCACATGCCCACGCCAACCAAATTTATGTGGTTTTGCAACGCCAATTCGATACTGGGCAATGCCAAGTGGCATCACGATGTTGTCAACAATACCCTTCCGAAAGTGGATTGCATTGTTGTCAATGACTGGTGGTGGACCGCATCCTGTGAATATGCCGACGTTGTTTTTGCGATTGACTCCTGGGGGGAAATGCCCTATCCGGATATGACAGCTTCAGTAACGAATCCGTTTTTGCAGATGTTCCCGCCCACAAAGATACCGCGCATTCATGATACCCGTGGTGATATGGACACTTATATGCTCGTTAGTGAGCATCTGGCCAGGATTACTGGTGATAATCGTTTCAAGGACTGTTGGAAGTTTGTCAGAGAAAACAAGGTTCAAGTATATCTGCAGCGAATTATCGACGGCAGCAACGCGACGCTGGGCTACAAAGTAGAAAACCTTATCGAAAACGCTGCGAAGGGCATCCCCGCTCTGCTAATGACCAGAACCTATCCCAAGATTATCGGCTGGGAGCAGACCAACGAAAGCAAACCGTGGTACACCAAGACCGGTCGGCTGGAGTTTTACCGGCCGGAACCGGAGTTTATCGACTACGGTGAGAACCTGCCTGTTTACCGCGAGCCGGTGGACAGCACACATCACGAGCCTAACGTTATCGTCGGCGCTGCTCATCCGGCATTTCGTTTCAAAGGTCCGGAGGAATATGGTATTGACCCGAATGACCTTTCGACAGAAGTACGACAGATAAGAAACGTATTGAGGTCGCCCGAAGAGGTGGTCGCGTCGGAACACCCGTTGCGGGCCAAGGGGTACAAGCACATATATATTACTCCCAAGTATCGCCACGCCGCACACACGATGCCTACAGATGTGGATATTATTGCTGTATGGTTCGGGCCATTCGGTGACATGCACCGCCATGACAAACGCATGCCCTGGGTCGGCGAGGGTTATGTTGATATGAACCCGGACGATGCAAAAGAGCTTGGGCTGGAAGATGGCGACTATGTTTGGATGGATGCCGACCCATCCGACAGGCCGTATAGGGGGTGGAAAAAAGACACCGAAGAATACAAAGTTGCTCGCTGTATGCTGCGTGTGCGATATTATTGGGGGATTCCGCGAGGAGTAACACGTTCCTGGTTCCACATGTTCGTTGCCACGTACGGTTCGGTCGAAGGTCACGAGACGCGAAAGGACGGCCTGGCAAGGAACCCGCGTACAGGTTATCAGGCAATGTACCGGTACGGCAGCCATCAGAGCTGCACCCGCGCGTGGCTGCGCCCCACTTGCATGACCGATAGTCTGGTTCGCAAGGACCTCTACGGCCAAAAAATCGGCAAAGGCTTCTGTTCTGAGGTTCACTGTACGGTCGGTGCGCCTAAAGAATCGACCGTGAAGTACACCCGGGCCGAACCCTCTTCACCTGATGGTGGATTGTGGCGGCCGGCGGCAGAGGGGTTTAGACCCACTTACGAGAGCAATGCAATGAAAAAATTCCTTAACGGTGATTTTAACGAGGCGTGAGCTAATGGCTGAAGACAAACAAAAGGTTTTCAACTGGCAACTTAATCGAGAGATGGAATATCCGTATGAAGCCGCTGCGCCACAAAAGCAGGTGGCATGGGTATTCGATACCAATAAATGCATTGCCTGTCAGACATGCACGCTGGCATGCAAGACGACCTGGACTTCCGGCAAAGGCCAGGAGTACATGTGGTGGAACAATGTCGAAACAAAACCGTGGGGATTCTACCCGCTGGGATGGGACGTTCGATTGCTCGATAAGCTCGGCGCGGCGCGGTGGGAAAACGGGGTTTATAAAGGTAAGACCATCTTTGAAGCGACGCCGCCGGGCGAAATGGCCCTGGGCTTTTTGCCGCACGAAGAAGATTGGGCACGTCCAAATCTGGGGGAAGATGAAATTACCGGCGGAACTATCAAACCCGGTGACTATCTGCAAGGCGTACACAGCCGCTGGATGTTTTATCTGCAGCGCATCTGTAACCATTGCTCTCATCCCGCCTGTCTGAGCGCCTGTCCCAGAAAGGCGATTTACAAACGCAAGGAAGACGGCATCGTGCTTATTGACCAGGAGCGTTGCCGCGGCTACAGAGAATGTGTGAAGTGCTGCCCTTATAAAAAGAGCATGTTTCATCCGCCCTCCGGAAAATCGCAGAAGTGCATTGCGTGCTATCCGGCAGTTGAGAAGGGCTACCAGACGCAGTGCGTTAACAACTGTATCGGCAAGATACGTTTTTTTGGCTTTATCAATCCATCCGAAAAAGCCGAAGAGGACAACCCGATTGATTATCTGGTTCACATTGCCAAGGTTGCTAAACCGCTCTATGCGCAGTTCGGCACCCAGCCGAATGTCTATTACATACCGCCAATCCACGTTCCGCTCAAGTTCCAGGCTCAATTGTTCGGCCCAGATGTTGAAGAGGCCGTCAAAACATACAAACAGGCCCACAACGACAAGACGCTTAAAGGTTTGTTGGTACTAATGGTCAGTACGGACAGGATAATCAGACGCTTCGCCATCAAGGGTGACGAGGTTTTCGGATATGATGCTTCCGGCAATGAAGTTGTCCGCGTGCCTGTTAATGAACCTATTTACGAAAGACCGTTTTTTGATAAAGAGAGAAATGTATATCGACACAGCATCACATAGTCAGGACGTTCTGGTCGCGGTGGGAACCAGCGTGACATATTCGTATTTTGCTATGGGTTTTGTGCATCCTGGCGAGAGATTGATGTCGCTGCTTAACCGGCAGGCAGAACTGCCGGAAGGTGCTATCGGCAAATCGCTCGCAAGGCTGTGCAAGCTGGGTTTGGCGGCTGACCTTGGGACGCTTTGCCGCTGTTATATGCGAATTTTCGACCCAAGGCGCGAACCGTTTCCGCTGGAAGCTGAACATCGTAGCGAACATTTTCAGCAGCGTACGGCATTGTTGGCGGACTTGATGGGCTTTTACAGGGCCTTCGGCGCGACGCCAAACTGTCAACGCCCTGACCACATTGCGTGCGAACTGGACTTTTTACACTTCCTGAGTCTGAAGGAAGCGATGGCTCTGGATAAGGGCAAACAGAAAGAGGCACAAATATGCTCCGACGCTCGGCGAAAATTTCTTAAAGAGCATCTTCTCGAATGGTATCCGGCGATCATAGACCTGGTTCGCAGCCGTGCCACTGAACCGTCCGATGATTTCTATCTGGCCCTTGCTGACGGTTTCGAGGTCCTTATGGAAAAAGAAAAAGAGGAAATCGAACATGAGTAATAAGGTCATTGTCGCAATTCTTATTCTGCTTACACTGGGCGTTTTTGGAGGGCTCGTATATTACGGCTGGACACATCGCTACGGTTCGACTGAAACCTATCAACTACAAGAACCGCGCTTACTTGCGGTCAGCTATCAGCCTGAGGAGGAGTTGACCCTGAAGCCGGAAGACATCTTTGCTGAAATATGGCAAAATGTGCCGAGCATCGGGCTTATGTTGATGCACCAGGTGACCGAACTCCCCTGGCCCAGAGAGATTACTCCCGTCGTCAAAGTCCAGGCATTCCACAATGGAAAGGATATATACTTCAAAATGACATGGCAAGATGACCATGCCGATGCAACCGTCTCGTTGGATGAGTTTACCGATGGCTGCGCCGTGGCGGTACCAATGGACGCAAACGCGCCTGTGCCTTCTATCATGATGGGCTTTTCCAGCCCCGTCAATATTTGGCATTGGCAGGCTGACAATGACCTTCAGTACTGGCATAACAAAAGAAACGAATCAATCGCTTATACGGACCATTTGTATCCATTCGAGGACGAGGAGGTTCTACCTATAACTACGCCAGAACTTAATAGTGCCGTCGCTGATTTGCTGGCCCAGCGTGCCGGTTCCCTGACGCTCAAGGAGACGCAAATAGTTCAGGGACGCGGCCAGTGGCGGGACGGAAGCTGGAGCGTGGTATTTAAAAGGTCTTTGACCACTAACGATCCGCAGCGGGATTGTCAATTCGGGTGGGGCCGGCGTTCAGCATCCTTTGCGGTCTGGGACGGCGACCAAAATGACCGTGGAGCACGCAAATCAATAAGTGAATGGGTGAATTTACAGATTGAAGCGCCGCATCCTAAAAGTTCAGCACACAAGGAAACTTCGCACAGTATTATCCGGGTGGACAAGACTCCAGCCGCCGATGCATCTTACACTAACAGGCTTTTTTCTTTGTCGCTTGTCAGTTCCGCTCATGGCGCGAGCGTTGAGACCGAGCCGGCGCAAAGTGGTGTTCAACCAAGGGTTATCAATCTCCAGGCGAAACGATTTCAATACATCCCGCACCAAATAACCGTTCAAAAGGGCGAGCTTGTGACCATCATAATGGAGTCGCTTGATGTAACCCACGGTTTTTATCTCGACGGTTATGGGGTGACTATGAAGGCGCGGCCGGGAGTTGTTGGCAAGGTAACCTTTGTTGCCGACAAGACCGGGCGGTTCTCGTTCAGATGCTCAGAGACCTGCGGAGAATTCCACCCCTATATGATAGGCTTTCTTAAGGTCACACCGAACAGCCGTTTCCATCTATTCGTTGCGGCCGTATGTGTAGTGTTTGTAATCGCGTTAGGCATCCTCTTACGTGGAGCCAGGCGAAAAAAGGGAGCTGAGGAAAATGCCGGAACAGAATAATCAACAACAAAAGCTTCTGGGGCTGATTCCGTTGAACTGGCGGTTTGATTTGACTTCGGTGCCGGGTGTGCGCTGGCTGCTCAAACGGCGATGGTTTCCAATGATTGCCATCCTGATAAACATGCTTGTATTTATGATAATACTCACCAGCGGCATAATGGGCGGCTTTTCCTCAGGCAACTACAGCTTTGGCGTTATGATAGTCTGGATACTCTGGTGGGTGATGCTGATGATGTTCCTTGTGCCGGTTCTCAGCAGGACCTGGTGTATGATCTGTCCGCTGCCGTCATTTGGGGAATGGCTCCAGCGATTGAGAATTTTCGGCGTAAACAACAAGCTCCGCGGATTAAACCTCAAGTGGCCCCGACGGTTGAGGAATATGTGGGTGATGAATTTCCTCTTCCTGGGTACTACGTTCTTCAGCGGATTCTTCACCGTCAAGCCTTTGGCCACCTTCTTCCTGTTAGGCGGAATTATCGCTCTCGGCATAGTCCTCTCGCTGATTTTTGAGAAAAGATCGTTTTGCCTGTACGTCTGTCCGGTCAGCGGCTTTCAGGGGCTGTATGCGAATATGGCCATGACGGAAATCAGGGTTAAGGACCCAAATATCTGCGCCAAACACAAGAATAAAACCTGTGAGACCGGCAACAAAAACGGCTATGGCTGTCCCTGGCTGCTGCAGCCACACAGCTTTGAGCGGAATACTTACTGCGGAATGTGCCTTGAGTGCTTTAAAACCTGTCCCTTTGACAATATGGCTTTTAATCTCAGGCCCCCCGGCCCAGACTTGCTCGTCAATAAGGGCCGAGGTCTTGATGAGGCATTCAAGGGTTTCATTATGCTCGGAATCGCAGTTATGTTCTACGTTGCCATGATGGGGCCATGGGGAGGAATCAAAGAATGGGTACGTGGTGCTACCTTACGCGGATGGCTGAGTTTCGTGGGAGTACATACTGTGTTTTGTCTTGTGCTGATTCCGGGCATCTTTTTAGTCACCGCCTGGCTGTCAAAGCTTGCCAGCGGCCAAAAAGAAGTCAGCCTCAAGACCGTGTTTGTGAATCTGTCATACTGTATTATCCCCCTTGGGTTAGCGGCGTGGATTGCATTTAGCTTCGGATTCCTGCTGCCAAATGCCTCCTACATCTTGCACATTATCTCAGACCCGTTCTCTCGCGGCTGGAACCTCGTAGGTACGGCCAACTTCCCCTGGACGCCGGTGGCAACTGGCTGGCTTATACCATTACAATTCATCACGCTTCTGGTCGGCTACCTTGTCTCGGCAGACTTTGGATATAAGCTCGTCTGTCAGACATACGCTGACCCTGCTGCTGCCAAGCGAGGTTTCATTCCGCTGCTCGTGTTTTTAACACTTGTAATC
The DNA here is from genome assembly GCA_022566315.1 of Planctomycetota bacterium. Classification (GTDB taxonomy): domain Bacteria; phylum Planctomycetota; class Phycisphaerae; order Sedimentisphaerales; family Anaerobacaceae; genus NIOZ-UU13. The sequence goes on along the minus strand of JADFJC010000002.1, from coordinate 13,255 downwards.
ATTTCATTCGGATGGCTATACGGAGGCTGAGTATCGATGAAGATAAAAGTAATTGTCTCTGTAATTGTTTCTGCGGTTCTTGTTTTGGCCTGTACTGTTGGACCTATTGCGGCCACCTTGATCTACGAATCCTACCTAACCCGTGATTTGACTGCTGAAATCATCACTCGCTCACCTGAGAAGGGTAACTACTCGCCACGGTTTCTTAGCGTTCCTGTCGGCGAAAAGGTCAAATTGCGAATAAGAAACGTTGATACTGTTGTGCACGGTTTTGCAATCCCTGCTCTACAGGTTGACGCGGGCGAGATAAAGGCTGGGCACTCGGTAACACTCGAGTTCACACCCGAAAAAATCGGAAAATATGATTTCTACTGCACGGTATGGTGCAGCGAACATCATCTGCAGATGAGGGGAGTGCTGGAGGTAACGGCTCAATAAGAATCAGACTGTCGAGAATTCTCGCTACAATTATCTTGGTTCTCGGCTTTGACCCGGCCCCCTATAGGGGTGTATGTAGGCCGTGCTGAAAAATTGTTACAGGCGAGTATGTAAAGGTGGAAAGTCATCCCAAAAAGAGGTATATGATTGATATATTTCCTTTCATCCAGACACTTAATCCGATGCTCTCTCTTACCTGTCGATTTTATTATAGAACAGCAAGGAGAGTGCTTTCGGGTTTCGTGTCAACCACGTTAGAAAGGAACTTTCTTCTAATAATAATTCAAGTTAATTCACGCCGGTAGTCGATAATACCATCATGACCCAAAATTTGGAGGATTTATGATGGGACAACCGCTAAAAATAACATATCAAATAACATCAAAAGAAATTGCAAACCTTGTTCGCACAGAAAAAGACGGCCGAGTTCGACAACGTCTCATGGCAATGAAATTCCTATCACAAGGCCAAACAATACCACAAGTTGCCAATCGAATGGATATTTCTGAGCGGCCACTTCGTAAATGGCTCCATCGTTTTAATAAGCATGGGCCAAGTGGTTTATGCGATGCTCCAAGGCCTGGCCAGCCGCCAAAGATTAATACTAAACAGATAGAAAAATTCAAACAGCGTATTCGCCAAGGTGTTACAGAGCAAGACAATGTTTGTAGTCTTCGCGCCAAAGACTTGCAAAGAATATTACAAAAGGAATTTAACGCCCAATATTCTCTTGGTGGCACATATTTTCTACTTCACCGCCTTGGCTTTTCATGTCTTTGCCCTCGCCAGAAACATCCGCAAGCCGATATTCACGCGCAGGAGACTTTTAAAAAAAGTGCTCCCAGAAGCCATTAGGCAACTAAAGAGGTGTTTTCCTGGCAAAAACATTCAGTTATGGTTTCAGGATGAAGCTCGTATCGGCCAGCAAGGTACTATATCTCGGATATGGGCAGATACAGGCAGCTGCCCTCGTGCCATTCGCCAAACAAATTATCAATGGACATATCTGTTTGGCTCAGTCTGTCCTGCCACAGGCGACAGTCATGGTTGGCGTATGCCCTATGCCAATACCTGGGTTATGAATTTGTATTTGAAAGATTTCGCAAAGCAATTGCCAGAAGATGTGCATGCCTTGATGATAATGGATGGTGCAGGCTGGCATAAATCAAAAGAGCTTAAAATACCGGCGAATGTTTCGATCTTGTTACTGCCCCCATATTCGCCTGAGTTAAATCCCGCTGAACTGATCTGGCGTCAATTGAGACAGAGGAAATTGAGTAATCGACTATACCCAACAATTGATGACTTGGAAGCTGCTGTAGATGAGGCTTGGCTTTGGATATCAAATCAACAAGATGAACTTTCAAATTTATGCTTATTTCCCTGGATAGAATCGGCTCTAATTAACTGGGATTGATATAACACCATGAGCGGTAAGGTTCGACTATTTGATGTCGAATCTCAAAGGCTGCGGCAGGCACACGGTGGAGGACTCCTGGCCTATGGGGCTCAGGATGGATCGGTGGCGCTATCTCCCGACGGTCGCCTTCTCGCCGCCGACCAGCAAGGGACACTCAAGGTGTGGAATGCCGACAGCGGCGAGCTGGTCTTCGAGCAAAAGCACGTGGTGGCACCGATCAGCTTTTCTCCTGATTCGCGATATCTCGCAGGTGCTGCCGAGGATGGCCTCCGTATGTGGAACACTGCCGACTGGAAGAGCAGACTGTTGGGAGAGTCTTTGCGCACCGACACCTCTCAACTTACGTCGCTGGCATTTACGCCGGACAGCGGCCGGGTGATCTTTTCCCCGACACGATTCACATCCAAGCTAATAGTCTACAATCTTGCCGACGACACTTCTGAGGGCGAATTGATCGGCCTGGACAGTCCGTGCGTCATCTCTACCGACGGGTCCATTGTAGCGGCCGGCGGCTCGGGCGGCTACGTGTGCGTGTGGGATCTGGCGAGTCGAAAAGTCATCACCAAGTTCAAGGCTCATAGCAGCATCGTCCTGGGGGTTGCCCTATCGCCTGACGGCAAGACACTGGTCACGGGGGGCAACAATAGTGAGATAATTTTGTGGGACACAAAGACATTTAATAAAATAGATTTTCTCAAGGGACATCACAACCAAGTATGGAACCTGAAGTTCTCCCGCGACGGTCGATATCTGGCTTCAGCCAGCGCGGATCATTCGGTCAAACTGTGGAAGTGGAACTCAAAGAACCGGCGTGCTCAAGACACATCAACTGTCAACAACGCGGCAGCAAAGCCGGTCGTCAAGCACATCGGAGCCCACAGGAATGTTAGCGACGATGATGATTCCGCGCACAAGCAAGCGCCCAGGACTTACACTGTGAAGCCCGGTGACAGTATTCAGGCGGCCATCGATGCGGCTGCCCCCGGAGACCATATAGATATTGCCGCCGGCATGCACCAGGTCACAGAAATGATCGTTGTGAACAAACCCTTGATAGTCGCGGGAGTGGCAAAGAAGGATGAAAAGGGGCCTTTGCCCACAATCCTCAAGGGTGCAGACGGCCTCACCTATGTGATACACGTTGAAACGGGGGCGGGAAGCTCCTCAGAAATACGAGACCTGCAAATCGAAACCAATGCAAGCGGTATCCAGCATTTGTCCGGGGACCTCACGCTTCGCAATTGCCGAGTGATTATCAGATCAGTATTGGACTTTCAGAAAGTGATCAGCCTGGAAGCAATGGGGAGCGAGGATATTCCCACGGACACGGTAACCATAGACGGATGCTACTTGTTGGCTGAGTATGTGGGTGACACTGCCGAGCGTACCCCCCCGGACGTAGATATTATTCTTGCCAGCGTGGGTTCGCGCTACGTGGAGATTACCGTCACCGGCTGCAAAGTGATTAACGAGGTCCCCAACGCCATTTCGAACGGCATCGAAACTCGCAGCACGACCGCTCACATCACCATTTGCAACAACAACATCCGCAGCCAGGGCATGGGCATCGTTATTCCCAATCACATCGGAGCCATGGACATTCGCGGCAACACGATATGGGCCACTTACTTCGGCATCACCGCGACAACCGAGAGCCCGGACCGCAGCAACATCATCGGTAACCACATCACCATCGACGACCAGGGATTTCAGATCTATCCCGCGTTCGTCAAAGACCTCATTGCGAGAAACTCCCCGGCCTGCATCAGCATCGGGTCAACCAGCGCCGGCGTAGCAGAATTCTTCCACCAGGAGTTCATTGGTCGCGGCACCAACTTTTGGGTGGAAAATAACGTATTGACAGGCAATCCAAAGTACGGCATCTCGTTGGTCGATTCGGCTGAGCCTGAAAGTTATGGCCCGCCCACACCGAACGATTCACACAATAACATAATCACTGGAAACGATTTCACCAACCTCAACGCCGAGTGGGACATCGCTCTTGGCGCATCGACCTATGAAAACATGGTCGTCGGCAATGTGGGGGTCGAGTCGGTCTTTAAGGAGGCGGGAAACAATGACCGCAACAGCATCAGTCATGACTGACAAACGCCGGTCAACATCAATTGCAAGGAGAAAAGGATTATGAAGAAATTAGCATTAAAACCGATGATGGGGACCATAAAGAATGTTTACAAACCTGAGATTTGCGTATTTCTCACGGTTTGTACAATTGTATTTCTTGCCAATAGCGGCCTGGCACAAGCAGGTGAATCGAGATACGTATTGGACAAGATTACCAGTCCGTCATTGCAGGGGAATCTTTTGGGCGATCCCGCAACACGCCCTATGTGGGTGTGGTTGCCGCCGAGTTATGATACCTCACCAAAAAAACGCTATCCCACAATCTACATGCTCCACGGATTTACAGGTGACCACAATCAGTTCAAATATGGGCCAATGCTGAAATTAAATATCGGTGAAATGGCTTCTCGTTTGATTGCAGAAGGGCGTATTGAAGAAGTTATCATCGTGATGCCGGATGCTTCGAATGTTTACGGAGGTAGTTTTTACGCGAGCAACAAAGTGATCGGTGACTACCGAACGTATATCGCCGGCGACCTGGTGAACTATATTGACGGAAAATACAGAACGATTCCGGATCGAGACAGCCGAAGTATCGCGGGAAATTCGATGGGTGCAAACGGAGCATTGTCTCTGGCCATGGAATATCCAAAGATATTCGGTGCAGTGGCCGCGATGAGTCCGTCCGCGGATCTTGCGGTTCCGCCGACCACACTTGATGGATTTTTGAAAAAGAATCCAACCACGCTGGATAGACCGACTTTAGTCCATAATACCGATGAATTAAGAGCGCTTCTGTCCGGCAATGTTTCGGTCAACGTTTTCTATGCCCGGGGAGCGGCCTTTTCTCCGAATCCTGACAATCCTCCTTACTATGTCGATTTGCCCTTGCGGTATCCCGAAAAGACGGTGGTGCAAGATGTGTGGAATAAGTGGTTGGGACAAGACATGGTATCTCAGATCGAACGGGATGGCCAAAATCTGACGAATACAGACATCTTCATAGACATAGGGATAGGCCCGGTCACTTTCATGCCGGAAGGGCATGATATCGAATATCTTCTTGCTGCTTTGGATGAGAAGGGACTTGCACACACTTTTGTGGAATCTCCGGGGGATCACCTTTCACACCTGCGAGAAAGAACAACGGAGGTGCTTAAATTTCTATCGGCCCCTGGAACTTATGTACCGGAAAAAACTCAATCTGAAAGAGTAGGAAAAATAAAGACAAACAATCGTTTTAAGAAAGCCGAGAGCACATTCAGTGTTGGAAAGGAGGTGGTGCCATATAAGAGTAACCAGAACACATAAGCAGAATTTCAAACAAGTTGTAGTTCAAAAAAGCAGCCGGTGAGTATCGCACCACAATGCAAAAGACTCACCGGCCCAGCCCAACCCAGGCGAATGGTTTGCACGCCCGAGGAAAGGCTCATTTAATGATACTGCAAACCGAGAAACAAAACAATAATGGAGAATAGAATCATGAAAAACACAATCACAAACATTCTACATCGCAGTGCCGTGCTGCTTGCCGTGGCGATCCTATTTACAGCCACCTTAAGCATTACCGTGCCGGCCCACGAGATAGACCAAACCAGCCGAGTCATTTGGCCGGATCTCATTCCAATTCCGGTCGGATTCGAAGCAGAGGGAATCGAGCTGGGCAGGGATCAGGACTTCTTTGTTGGCACCTTGTCCTTTTCAGGTAATCTCACTAATGCCGGAGCTATTTACAAGGGAAATCTAATTACCGGAGAAGGTCAGATTCTCGTGGCGCCTACGGGGAAAAATTTATCTGGTTTGTCCTATGATGCGCGTACGGATTATCTTTATGCCGCAACAGGGTTTTCAGGGGGCTTCTCCGGCCCTCGTTGGGAACAGGGAATTAAAGTTTACACCGGCACCAGCGGACGATTGTTAGGAGAAATCATTTTCGGTGATGAACTGGTAATAAACGACGTATTGGTCACGGACACGGCCGTGTATTGTACGGATTCTATTAGTACGACTCTGTACAAAATACCACTTGAAAATGATGGGAAAGTCTTTTCATCTACTGTGGAAAAGATCGAAATGACAGGCTTCGAGATGGTCGAGGGATTTAATGCCAATGGTCTTGTAGGAGATTTCGATGGCAAAGAACTGCTGATAATTAATATTGGTACGGGCGTTCTTTACCTGGTGAATACCGAAAGTGGAGCCGCATCTCCGGTAAACATCCAGGGAGATGAACAATTATTCCAAAATGGTGATGGACTTTATATGGATGGCCGTACACTTTATATTATGCGGAATTTCGCTCAAACGATTGCAGTGGTGGAGCTATCGGACGATCTTACCCAGGGCACGTTTGTTAAGAATATCGTGAGTGACGATTTTGCGATCCCAACCACCATCATAGGATTTGGCGACTACATCTACGCCATTAATACACACTTTTTAGAGCTTACTGCCGAAGGTGCTGATCCCACTTTGGTTCAGTCCGAAGTGGTAAAGGTGCATAAGTAAAGGATACTCACGCACCATATCCCTTTATCCCGTCCCGATAGACAACTGTCGGGACGGGAAAGGGGAGGCGTGAGGGGCTGCTCTCGACGCCCGCCATCGTGCAGATGAACAAGATTGGACGCCAATAGGAACAGTCGAAAAAAACTTAATCTGAAGGAGTAAGAAAAATGAAGACTAATAATAGTCGCAAGAAAACCAAAATCACATTCGCATTGGTTGTATTGGTGGCCGCGATTATGCTCGCCAGTGCCGCCAGTGCCAGAGCAGCCACCTGGACGCGGAAGGCCGATATGCCGACGGCAAGAAACTGGCTCTCCACCAGTGTGGTTGATGGAAAGATATACGCCATTGGCGGTATGACCGTTTATAGGGGAACTGACCTTGCCACCGTAGAAGTGTATGATCCAGTTACTGACACATGGACTCCGAAGGCTGATATGCCAACACCGAGAGGTTGGTTAGCTACCAGTGCGGTCAATGGGAAAATCTATGCCATCGGAGGTGGTAGCAGCGATAACAAGGTAGAAGAATATGATCCGGCGACGGATACCTGGACAGAGAAAGCCGATATGCCGACACCAAGAGGTGCTTTAGCTACCAGCGTGGTCAATGGGAAAATCTATGCTATCGGAGGTGGCCCCTCTGGAGTTACGTTAGCAACCGTGGAGGAGTATGATCCCGCGACGGACACCTGGACAAAGAAAGCTGACATGCCAACCGCGAGAAAAGTTGTATCCGCCAGCGTAGTCAATGGGAAGATATACGCCGTCGGCGGGCAAACATCAAACGCATGGCCAGCCTTTCCGTCTGTAGAAGAGTATGATCCGGTAACAGACACGTGGACGAAGAAAGGTGATATGCCATTCCCAAGAAGCCCATCCACCAGTGTGGTGGATGGGAAAATCTATGCCTTCGGTGGAAATGCCCGTAGGGGTGGCGCGCCTGTTTCCACCTTGTTCCAGTATGATCCAGCGACGGATACCTGGACAGCAAAAGACGACATGCCGGTCATAATGCTCGGAATGTCTACCAGTGTAATAGGCGGGAAGATCTACGTCATTGGTGGAACGTCAGTACCTTATCCCTATAACCCGTCTCTCTCAACCGTGTGGGAATATGACACCGGACTCGGCGTCCCATCACCGGACTTCAACGGCGACGGAATTGTTGATGGTGCGGACATGTGCTTGCTGGTGGACCACTGGCACACAGACAACGCACTTTATGATATTGCCCCGCTACCCTTCGGAGACAGCTTCGTCGATGTCCAGGACCTGATCTTCCTTTCTGAGCATTTATTTGAGGACGTAAACGACCCTACGCTCATAGCACACTGGGCACTGGATGAAGCAGAAGGCGATATCGCCTTTGACAGCGCTGGTATAAACGATGCCTTCGTCATTGGTAGTCCAGCCTGGCAGCCCACAAGTGGGCAAGTGAATGGCGCGATTGAGTTGGATGGGGTGGATGATGTTGTTATTGCCGGTCCTGTCCTGAATCCGGCAGATGGGCAGTTCAGCGTATTTGTCTGGATTAAAGGCGGCGCCCCGGGGCAAGTTGTCATATCTCAAACAAGTAACGCCGGCGGGGTAAACTGGCTCTCTGCCGATCCGTTAGACGGCAAATTGATGACGGAGCTAAAGGGTACCGGCCGGTTCAACCCCCCACTGATGTCGGAATCCGTAGTCACCGATGGCGATTGGCATCGAGTAGGCTTTGTCAGGGACGGCAGCGACAGGATTCTCTACGTGGATGATATCGAGGTGGCCCGTGACACAGCAACCAACCTGGAGTCTGCGAGTGGAGGTCTGTACATCGGCGCTGGAAGCGATTTAGAACCGGGTGCCTTTTGGTCCGGCTTGATTGACGACGTCCGTATCTACAGCCGGGCACTGGCCCTATAAATAAATTGTCCGCTGGTGGATTAGGAAACCTCAGAAAACCGCATGGCTTACAGTCCATCCTGCGAAACTCATTATAGGAGGTATGAAATATGCGGGAATCAAGGGTTTTGAGCCATCCAAAGAAGATAAACATAAATATTCAAAAATTATAAGTTTTTTACTAACATTTCTTCTATGGAAATGGTATAATGCTGGACGATATGATCTGAGAGATTCTGTTTCGGTATGTAACGAGAGTTTGAAAACTAAATGTCAACAATATTTTAACAAGGAGAATTCTAATGAGCCTTAAAAACCCCAAACATCTACTGATTATCGGTGCTGTTGTAGTTGCTCTGATGGTAGGGACGGTTCTGCTTGCCAGCTATACGAACATTCTGCCTGGCAGCTCAGATGCCGACTCACAGACCACAACGAGCTGTAGTAAGGACACTAAGCCGGAGTGTACCGAAGAAGCTACAACGAACTGTTGTGGAAATCCCTGCCTGAGTGAGAAGCCCTGTCCGTCTGAAAGCACCAAGCCGGGCTGTGCTGAAGAAACTACAACGGGTGGTTGCCCAATGTCCAGTCCATCTGCGACTACCAACTCGGGTGGTTGCCCAAAAACAAGCACTGCGACCGAATAGAGACCTGTTACTGCGCGCGATAACAGGTTATCCGTAAAACAGAAATTGTTGCCCCTTATAGGGCAAAGTGTTTATTTCAAACCAAGGCTGGTCCTTTGTGGCCGGCCTTTTTTATGCGCTTTTTTTGCAAAATGGCGGCAAAATTAGACTAAAATGAGTGAGTCATTCGTTGTATCAGTGAGAAACGGCCGTTTCTTTGATTGGACAAGCGGATTTGATGGTCGAAGATAAGATACTTGTTTGGAAATTTAATCGCGGAAGCAAAGATGCTCTGCGGCGGATCTATGAAAAGTACAAAGATGACCTGCTGGGATTGGCTGTCACCCTGTTAAGAGATAGAAGCCTCGCTGAAGACGTGGTGCACGATGTATTTGTGTCGTTTGCCGGAACTGTGGGGACTTTCCATCTCAGCGGGACCCTGAAAGGCTATCTTTCAACCTGCGTTGCCAACAGTGCCCGTGACAGAAACCGTTTAAGGTCGGGCCGGGATGCAGGGCCGGACGTTGTGGAAGGGGCTGGCTCCAATTCGGATGGGCCGATGGAACATGCGATCGGCCGTGAGGAATCCGGCCAGTTAAAAGATTTACTTGCCCGGCTTCCATACGAGCAGCGTGAGATTATTGTGCTGCACCTGCATCACGAGATGCGATTTCGGGAAATAGCCAAGTCCCTTGGTATTTCGATCAATACAGTCCAAAGCCGATACCGCTATGGCTTGGATAAGCTTCGTTCAATTTTGAATAGTGTGGTGACCAAATGAGACCCAAAGAGAATATAGAAAAATTCGTAAGAGTTAGAAAGCCGCATGTAACAACCAGCCGCCAAATGGATAAGCGCACCCTAAATGACTCGTTCGCAGCTATGGAGCAAACTATCCGGGCTAAACCGGCAGACCATAAGCCGAGTGCACCCAGGATAGTTACCCTAAGCAGAATGATGAAACTGACCGCCGCAGCGGCTGCGATAATCGTGGGAATCAGCTTCTATATTGCTCGCCAGGGCCCGTCTGAGCAAGGCATCACGACCAAATTTTTAGAAGTTGCCGAGTCCCCATCTGAGATAATGACGATGAAATCGCTGACAATCGCTTATCGTCGGGACGGCATAGAAGGAATTGAAAATCAGTGTGAAAAGGCCCTTAAGATTCTGGGACCACAGCCAGCCAGTATATCATTAGGAGATTTATTTAACGGTTCCAAAAGCTAAATAAAGAAAGGACAAAACTATGAAAACGATTACTACCAAAAAATTAACAACAGCTACATATGTTACTCTTATGCTATTAATACTTGCCTCTCCGGCCCCTGCCTATCCGCCGGACCCGGATAACGCTGCTTTGCTTTACTATCAGTCATACATTGCCTATGAAAAAGCGGACGATACCATGCAGGACATGGTGGCTGATTTAGCAAGGGGCAAAATTGAACCAAACGAAAGAATCAAAAACTACATCGAAAACTGTCGAGGATCGATTAATCTTGCTTTAGCTGCCACCGAGATTCCAAATTGCAATTGGGGTCTGAAATATTCCGAGGGATTTTCGATGCAAATGTATCATCTTGCTCAGACGAGAAAGCTAGTCTTCATTATTGGTGCCGAGATAAGAATTCTCGCAGCCGAGGGTGCTTACCGGCAGGCCCTTGACCGCTGTTTCACCGTTCGCAAGATAGGCAAACACGTTGGCGATGAGACACCCATTTCCTTTTTGGTATCTATGTCAATTGACAAGATGGTTGCAAGCCACATTCAGGATATCCTTGCTGATATGCCACAGGACCTGGAAACCTTGACGTGGCTCAAGACGAAATTAGCAGAGGTACCGTTCAAAACACCGTCACTGAGGGTCGCGATGCGCTCGGAGAAAGAATGTTTCTCTGCAGAAATGCGAGTCGAGAAACGTGATGAGCTACTGGCTATGTGTTCCGGATCCGGAGACGTTGGTAAGGGAAATCGGGCAACAGCCTTGTCCTTGGTGCTGAATGAAGACCGGCTTGAGAAAATGGAAACTAAGCGACTTGCCGAAGGTGATGAAGCGTTTTTCACCAGGAACAGAGATTATTACATAAAGCATATGAATTCTCTCGATGAGGTGTTGGAAAGTTCGATGCCTTATGCCGAGGTTTATAGTCGGCTGAAGCAATTGAATGAAAAGCCGGTGAAAGAGATTACCGAAAATCCTGCTGCAACACTGACCGCTCTTTTGGTGCCAGCGTTCGGTAACATTTATAGTATTGAGATAAGAACGAAAACAATTTCCAACTCCGTCAGGACAGCAGTTAAGATTTATATCATTAAAGCCAAAACAGGCAAGCTGCCTGATACTTTGCCTGCCGGTCTGCCTGGAGATTTATTCAGCAGCAAACCCTTTAAGTATGAAAAAAATGCCGATGGTTTTATCCTGAACTGCCAGGGCAAAGATTTAGCCAAGGACGAAACCTATAAGTATGAATTTAAGGTCAAAAAGTGAGTAGTATATATCATTAATGAAAAAAGGCCGGGCCCCGCCACCGACAAGCGGGGCTCGGTATTTTTTATGCGCATCGGTGACGGCAAACAGAAAGAATTGTTCATAAATAAGGTTGCGCACAGACACCCTTTACCGTCTATAATAGTGAAGTCTTGAAGGGCAAACACCAGGAGGTTTTTTGCGAGACCGCCAGAAAGAACTTTTAGAGCTGTTGGACAAGTCCGGAGCGAATCTGTATGCGCTTTTGACCAGGCTGACACTGCGCGAAGATATTGCTGAGGAGCTGATGCAGGAATTATTTATAAAGCTCATTAATTCGAGAAGCTTCGATAAAGCCGGGAACCGGCAGGCTTACACCCGCAGAGCTGCGATAAATCTGGCTTTTGACTGGCGCCGCAGGCAGAAGCGGAACCCTTTGAGGTTAGACCAGGTACGCGAACCAGCTTCTAATGACAGCTCACCGTTGGGTAAACTTGTCCAGGCGGAAGAGCTGGATGAAATACTAAATGCAATCGGTCAATTGAATAAAGTACCGCGCGAGGCCTTTGTAATGCGATACATTCAAGAGGAACCTTACGATTATATTGCCAAACAATTAGACAAGACATCTCATCACGTCCGAGCTTTGTGCTCCAGGGCCTTAAATCATCTTCGGGACGTACTTGGGTCTAACCGGCATAAATCTTTCGAAAAGGAGACGCATAATGTCAAAAATCGACGAAAACCAAATCCACCGTCAGTTGAAAGCCCTCTCACAGATTAAGCCGGGTTCAGAGGCCACCAGCCGTGCCATACAACGAGTTCGGGAAACTCTGATAAACAAAGAAAAAACACGACAATGCACAGGCACGAGAATACGGCGAAAAATTTTCAAAAGCCCAATAACAAAGTTTGCGGCCGCGGCGGTACTGTTGATTGGTTTAGGATACGCCACCGGCCGACTCTCTGCCCCCACGGTGGATACCGAGGAACTTCGAGCCGCTCTTCGACAGGACCTGCTTGAGGAAATGAACGAGCGCTGGCAGTCGGCCTTTGCAGCCGGTTGCGCCCAGATTAAAGAAGAGCTTCAACGGCAGATTCGCCGCGACCTTACTGAGTTCGCCGTACAGACTTTAGCTGCTTCCGGTAGCCTGACGAATCAACGTCTAATGGAACTTATCCAGTTAATCGAGGCCACTCGCTGGCGAGAGCGTCAGCAGATTGCAGCGGCCTTGGAGCAGATAGAACAAGAAAAAATCCTGCTTAGAAATGGTCTGTTGGCCGTAGCTGCCCGGACGAATGAGCTGCTGAGCACGAAGCAGTAGTGAGTGGTAAAGAACTAATTAACTAATTAAACCAGTAAATGAAAGGAACAAAAAAATGAAATTCTTAACCCGAACAATCATTGTGCTTGTCGTTTTCAATTTAGCGATGGGAAACCTGGCCCTGGCTCAAGCAGAAGGCCAGGCAGAGCCTACGTTTGAAGCAGCTGTTCCGCTTGAACCGGGGCAGACCACAGTCCGGAGGCAAGCCCCGGTGTGGACGTGCTCGATGCATCCACAGATTCGTTTACGCAAACCAGGTAAGTGCTCGATTTGTTCTATGGATTTAATGCCGATAGCTACTGAGAATAGTGTGGGCGTACCCACTCTGGCTACAGCACCGCCCGCTGTTGCAATGCCTTCAGAGCAAGAGCCTCCAATGCCTTCGACTGGAATGCCAGCGCTGAGTTCGTACTACACGCGGGCGAGAAGTACGGGGCAAATCAGCAGCCGGAAAGTCCTTGTGATACCAACCACAGAGGTCAAGGTAGAAGACCTTGTCGAAA
>JADFJC010000148.1 GCA_022566315.1 Planctomycetota bacterium | reverse complement strand
AAGCGGGCCGCCTTCGGCTCCCACACCGGCGACACGGGGGCGGAGATAGCCCGCCAGCGGATGCGCAGCTCCATCGAGGACGCCCTCAAGCGCACGTTCAGGCCGGAACTCTTGAACCGTATCGACGAGGTGATCATCTTCGACCCCTTGACGAAGGAGCAGGTGATATTACTGCAGATGCCTCTGGGAATGGCAATGATGGCACGCTCATGGGCTCACCTAACTGGGTTGCTGGTAAGTTCGGCAATGCCCTGGAGTTCGATGGGTCGAGTTACGTTGATTGCGGCAATGCTGAAGCTCTGAATGTCAACGTCTTCTCCGTATCATTTTGGTGCAATATCCCCAGCACTCAAGGATGGAACCATATGATTTCAAGGGGTAACCATAGCGGCGTCTCAGAAAATTGGGGCGTTATGATGGTCAGCGGCGCTCAGAGAATCCTTTATGAAACGTTCGATAACACTACTTGGTCTGGTATCAGAGTCGATATCACTCTCGGTGAATGGCATCACATCGTTGCCACCTATGACGGAAATATGAGGCAACTCTATTATGACGGCGTATTAGCTGATAGCGGAGCGGACGGTATGTTGCTCGACCAAAGTCAAGAGTTTGTGATTGGCGCTAGATCTAACGGTGGCAGTTCCAGTGATTTCTTTATTGGAAGCATTGATGAGGTGGGCTATTTTAGTGTCGTTCTTGCGCCTGAAGATATTGAAACGATAATGAACTATGGTCTTGCGGAAATCGTTGGCGGCACGGCCGTGGCCGCTAACCCAAGTCCTGCTAATGGGGCAGAAGATGTGCCGCGCGACGTGATTTTTAGCTGGGAGCCGGGAGAATTTGCAGCCCCAACAAACGGGCACAAAGTCTATTTTGGCCAGAGCTTCAACAACGTCAACGATGCCACCGGCGGTGTCGCTCAGGATGCCAACAGCTATACTCCACCCCAACGACTTGATTTCAGCAAGACTTACTACTGGCGTATAGATGAAGTCAATGCTCCACCCACCAGCCAAATAGAGTTCAAAGGCGAAGTCTGGAGCTTTACGACCGAGCCATTTGCTTATCCCGTCGAGAACATAACCGCCACGGCTTCCAGTACACACCAGGCAGATATGGGCCCTGAAAATACCATCAACGGCTCAGGACTGGATGCTGATGACCTGCACTCAATAGAACCGGCGGATATGTGGCTTAGCTTTGATGAACCGAACGGGGCCTGGATAGAATATGAGCTCGACAAGGTTCACAAACTGCATGAGATGTGGGTATGGAACTCTAATGATATGATGGAGTCTTTTCTCGGTTTTGGGATCAAGGACGTTACGATCGAGTATTCGACCAACGGCACCGACTATACGACATTGGGTACTACTCACGAATTTGCCCAGGCGCCTGGTGCGGTCGATTATGCACACAATACCACTATTGATTTTGGCGGCGTAACAGCAAAGTACGTCAGGCTCACAACCAACAGCAACTGGGGGGCAGGCCTCCTGGACCAATATGGTCTCAGTGAGGTGCGCTTCTTCTACATACCCGTCTATGCAAGAGAGCCAAGCCCGGATTCGGGCACAACAGATGTCGCTGTGGATGTAACCCTCGGCTTCAGAGCGGGAAGAGAGGCAGACACGCACGATGTGTACTTGAGCGCCGACGAGCAGGCTGTGATAGACGGTAATGTACCTGTTAGTACCGTGACCGAGACTAACTATGGTCCCTTGTCCCTTGATTTAGGCACGACTTACTACTGGAAGATTAATGAGGTCAATGAGGCCGAGACCCCCACAATGTGGCAAGGCGATATCTGGAACTTTACGACACACGAGTTCTTTGTTGTGGACGGTTTTGAAGATTATAACGACTATCCGCCCGACGAGATATGGTCTACATGGGTGGACGGATACGGCGTCGCGACAAACGGCGCCACAGTAGGTTATCCTAATCCGGATTGGAATCAGGACGAGCATTATGTTGAGACTACGATTGTTCACGGCGGCGACCAGTCAATGCCGTTCTTCTACAGCAACACCGGCGGCGCAACATATTCAGAGGGCGAACGCACTTTTGCTGTTCCGCAGGATTGGACTAAAGCCGGCGTTCAGACGTTGACGCTGTACTTCTACGGCACTGCGGGGAACACCGGGCAGTTGTATGTGAAGGTCAACGGCTCTAAGGTGGTCTATGACGGTGATGCCGGTAACTTAGCGCGAGCAGGGTGGCAAGCATGGAATATTGACCTTGCATCGTTCGGCACAAACCTGCAGAGTGTTACGACGCTGGGTATCGGGATTGACGGCAGTGGTGCCAGTGGCACATTGTACTTTGACGATATCAGGCTATACCCATTTGAGCGTCAGTTCATCACGCCGGTTGACCCTGGCAGCGATGGTCTGGTAGCATTCTACGCACTGGAGAACGATGTGCTGGATGGTTCCGGCAACGGTAACGATGGCACTATAGTTGGCGATCCAGTCTTTGTCGAAGGGCCGGCCGGCTATGGCATGGCGATGGAATTTGACGGTGATGACCATGTGGACACTGGTAACACAGAAGACCTGGCTACTTGGACCATAGCCTGCTGGGCGAAAAGCCCCGCGGCACCTTCGGGAGATTCGGCGAGTGGGCCGGTTCATCGCGAGAATAACTATCAGTTTGACTGGAACCACGGCGACGAGACTTTCCGGGCATCGGTTAGCATAAACGCTGGAGGATGGCATGCTGCGAGTTTCGGAACGTTAGAGGCCGATACATGGTATCACCTGGCTGGGACGTATGATGGGGAAGAGCTCAAATCGTACCAAGATGGTATCTTAATCACGACCAACGACGCTCCGTCCGGTCCCCCAAATGCTGAGACGGGGACCCTGAAACTTGCAAGACATGCAACAGCAGTGCAGTATTTCACCGGCACCGTCGATGAAGTCACGATATACAACAGCGTTTTGTCGGACGCTGAGATCGCCTGGCTTGCCGGCTGGACTGTGCCGTTTGACAAGCCGTTTTGACATGGATGAATACGGTGTGGTCTATGCCGAAGTAACGGATTCACAGCTTGATGAGCAGTTCTGGCCGCAGCCGTAACAACGTTGATACAAGGCTAATTGGATTCCCGCCCCGCACTACAGTGCGGGGCGGGAATGACATAGCGATTCTGCACCACTTGTACCTGCCTGCACCCCCGTGCTTTCTTACCTGCACCTGTCGGTAATGCAGGCACTCGTCTCGGCGAAGGCCGAAGCCGTAGCAGCACAGGTGCTAAGAGACCGGTCATTTGATTTTGTAGCTGACCGACATGCCATCGTTTTTCTCCATCGAGGCCCGGATAATAACCGTATCGTAGTTGGGGCTTTCTTGTATATAATCCAGAAAATCCTTCATCGCCCCGGCAGAACGGATGACATTGTCGGCGACGATCACAGCGCCGGGTTTTAGCTTTGGCTCGATAAGTTTGAAATATTTTAAATAATCGCGCTTCACGGCATCGATGAAAACAAAATCAAACTCGCCTTCAAGTGTTGCCAATGTTTTAAGGGCATCTCCTTCTATGCAGGTAACTATATTTTCTAAGCCTACCTTCCGCAAATTTTCTCGGCATTCCTTCACCATCTGCGGGTCGATTTCCAGCGTATAAAGGTGTCCTCCTGTCCTCTCGAAAGCTATTCCCATGTTGATGGCTCCAAAGCCATTGGCAGAGCCAACTTCGACCCCGCGTTTTGCCCTCGAGCTTTCCACCAAAATTCGCAGCATCATGGCGTCGCCTATCGTTGTGTTTAGCCGACTGCGCTGAAAGTTTTTGACAAACCGCTCGCGAAATTCATTGCTGCTCTTGTTTCTTTCACCAGAGTGAACCAAAACTACATTAACACCAACCAGAGCAACACACAGCACCAAAGTCAACTGCCTATACCGTTTCATAATGACCTCCTTCAAACGGGTGAAATAAAAAAAGGTTTAATTTTCCATCTCAATCGAGATTTCGTACATAATGGCAATTTCTGCGACATTCCTGAGACTATTAACTTCTTTAAAATACCAAAAACATCTCAATATTGCAACTATCTCAATATAACTTCTGCTTTTTATGTTCTCACACCCCCAGTGTCCCCCTGCTCCCAGGAATGTTTTCTGCCTAAAATTATGCTTAAATGACTTGATGTTGGTCTATGAATCGGATAAAATTCGGGCACAAAAATCTTAGGACTGGTAAAGAAATTAGGCCTTGACCGCCCGCAGGCGAGTTTCGTTTTTGGCTGAGCGAGGACAATGCTACTCTGCGAAGTAGGGCTTCGCTACGAAGCACCAGGGCTGAGGCCGCCAGCCGAAGCCGAAGCCAGCCAAAACTTGTCCGCCGCGGCGGGCGAGTCTGACGACAGTCAAGAATGGAAGATAATTTATTTACAAGTCCTTATAGCCCAGTGATGTAGCTCGGGGATTGTCGGCCCCGATTTATCTGTCTTTGTGTTTTGAAACTGTAATTTTTCAGAAGGAGGCAACTCATGAGGCGAGCAAAAGCCAAACACTTAAACCGACGCCAGTTCATCCGAGGCGCCGCAGCGGCGGCAGGTGGGCTTATAGCCCTGCCGACGATTATCACTTCGACGGCCCTGGGCACCGGAGGCCGAGTGCCCGCCAGCGAACGCATTGTCTTGGGAGGCATCGGCATCGGCAACCGCGGCTCGCACGACCTGCGATGGATGTTACCGGAGAAGGACGTACAATTTGTCGCAGTGTGCGACCCCCAGAGGAAACGTGCCGAGGCCGTCAAGAAAATAGTGGATACGCGGTACGGCAACAAGGATTGTGCCATATATCACAACACGCCGGAGTTCCTGGCCGAACGCACGGACATCGATGCGCTATTGGTCACCACCGGCGACCGCTGGCATGCGCTGGCTTCCATAATGGCGATGCGGGCAGGCAAGGACGTTTACTCTGAAAAGCCGTCGTGCATGACCATCGCGGAAGGCCAGGCGGTGGTGGAAACCGCGAAACGTTATCGCCGCATTTATCAGACCGGCACACAGCGACTGAGCGAGGGGAATTTCACGTTCTGTAACGAGATGCTTCGCCTCGGCCGACTCGGCGAAGTGCATACGGTTCGCGCCCACATTGCCCCGTGGGACGCGGCTGAAATGAGACATGATTGGCTGCCGGCTGAACCACAGCCGTCGAAGGAAGAGGTGGACTGGGACCAATGGCTGGGCCCGTGTCCGTGGCGGCCTTACAATTCCACCTACACTCGCGGGGGCTGGCGAGGCCACTATGATTTCCATACGAGCTGTATCGGCGAGTGGGGGGCACACACATTCGCCCAGTGCCAGGTGGGTATGGGCGCGGGGGACACTGCGGCCATCGAATACGGATATGTGAAAAACGAGAGCGGAGACGGAATGGTGACCAAGTTTGCCAACGGCATACGGATGATCCTGGAGCGCGACATGGATAAAAAATACTGGCGAGGCTCGTGCGGCGTCCACTACGAAGGCACCGAGGGGTGGGTCTCAGCAGCGGACGGCTATTCGAAACCGGACGTTTCCTCGCCCGCGATGATGGGTGACTTCAGAAAAATAGTCTATGACTACCAGGCCCGCACCCAGCGCCCGATGAGCCACGTGCGAAATTTCTTAGACTGCGTAAAGTCACGCCGCCAGACCGTGTCCAATCCGGTAATGATGCACCGGACCATGACTACGGTGCACGCGGCCAATATCTGTATGTGGCTCAAACGCGACCTGCGATACGACCCCGTCAAAGAGGAATTCATCAACGACCCCGAAGCCAATCGGCTGCGTTCGCGCGCGATGCGTGAGCCGTGGATCATATAAAATCCGGAAGGAGACCAAGCTATGTCAAAGTCAAAAATGAACTATACGCTTATCATTGTCTTACTGCTCGCCTGCGCGATGCAGTCGTTCGGACAAACCGTCGTACCGGCGACCAAGCAGCAGGTGGACAAACTTATTGCCGTGCTCAAATCCGATGCACCGCACAAAGAAAAAGCCGATGCCTGTCGTTTACTGGCTCTCGTTGGAACCAAAGACGCTATCGCTCCGCTGGCTGCGCTGCTCGGTAACGAGAAACTCTCGCACATGGCCCGCTACGGGCTGGAGCCCATCCCGGACCCGGCTGTGGACGACGCCTTGCGCAATGCGCTCGGCAAACTCAAAGGCCGACCGCTGGTCGGTGTAATCGGCAGCATCGGCGTGCGCCGTGATGTCAAAGCAGTCCGACCATTAGCGAAAATGTTGCGGAGTCCTGATACCCAGGTGGCCCAGGCGGCAGCCAGGGCGCTCGGCAAAATCGGTAATCGGCCTGCAGCCAGAGTGCTGCAGCGTGCCCTGCCAAATGTCTCTGCCGCCAATCAGCTCGCACTATGCGAAGGTTTGTTCCGTTGCGCCGAGGCACATGCCGCTAAAGGCCGGCGAGACGTGGCCATCGAGATTTACGACCAAATGCGCGACTTGGATGCTCCGCACCAGGTTCGTGCCGGGGCCCTACGAGGCGCAATCCTAACCCGCGGCAAGGACGGCGTCGCATTGCTTCGCGAGCATTTGCGCAGCGATGACTACATTTTATTCTCCGCAGCGGTCCAGGCCGCTCAGGAATTGCCAATCGCCGAAGTAACACAGGCGTTGACCGCTGAGTTGAACCGGCTGCCCGCCGACAATCAAATTCTTATCATCCAGACACTCGGCAAACGCGCCGATGCATCGGCATCGCCGGCGCTGTTCGCTCTGGCCAGGAACAGCGAAAAATCCGTTCGCATCGCAGCCATCCGGTCTCTGGCGGAGATTGGCCATTCTTCCGCAGTGCCGGTGCTGGCCGAATTGCTGAACGATGCCGATAGTGAGATTTCGCAAGCCGCGCAAGAAAGCCTCGCTGCTCTGCCGGGCCGCCAGGCCGACGCCGCCGTGATGGCGATGCTCGATAGCAGCCAGACCAGCCGACGGCTCACCGCGCTCGAACTGATAGGGCGCCGACGAATGACAGCAAGCATTCCGGCATTGCTCAAAGCCGCCGAAGACGCCGAGGCGAAAGTCCGACCGGCTGCGCTTAAGAAAGTGGGCGAACTGGGCGGTCCCGACCAATTGCCGGCGCTGCTCGATCTGCTCATGCATTTTAAGGCCTCGCAAGACATAGACGCGGCTGAACGTGCCTTGAGTGCTGTTTGTATGAAAGCCGACAATCCGCAATCTTACACTATGAAGCTTACCAGCCTGCTGGTCCAGGCCCAGCCCGCGCAAAAGAACGCCCTGCTGCATGTCCTCGGCGTCATTGGGGGAACGAACGCTCTTAAGGCTGTACGCTCGGCGGCCAATGATCCCAATGCCCAGGTCCGTGCCGCCGCCATCCGCGTGCTTTGCGGATGGAAAACCGCAGATGCGGCGCCCGACTTGCTCGCGTTGGCCAAAGGCTCGCCGAATTCGTCTCGCAATACCGCGGCTCTGCGCGGCTATATTAGTCTGGTTAGAGATAAGAGTCTCCCGACCGAGCAGAAACTTGCGATGTGCAAGGAAGCAGCCGTGCTGGTTCGGCGCAACGAAGAGAAGAAGCTTCTGCTCGGTGTGCTTGGTGGAGTGCCGGCGGCCGAGGCGCTTGCGATGGCAATGACGTACCTGAACGACCCGGCGACTAAGAACGAGGCGAGCTTCGCGGCTGTGGCAATCAGTGAAAAGATAGTCCAGCAAGTTGCCGACGCTATGCAGAAGGTGCTGGGAGCTACGAAAAACAGGAACGTAACCCGCCGTGCCAGGGCGGTATTGAACAAGGCGAAGAAAACGGCAGGAAAATAAAGGGAAAAAGCTGAAATTATCCGGAATTGGGGGGAAATTGGGGATTGTCCCCTTCCCTTCGATTACACTCAGGGTAAACTCACTGCGCACCTTGGGCACAAGCTCAGGACAAGCTTTGATTGGGTTT
>JADFJC010000034.1 GCA_022566315.1 Planctomycetota bacterium | reverse complement strand
GCAAAACAAACCCAATCTTGTCCGCCGTAGGCGGATTGCAAACTCAGTATATACAATGGATTATGAAAATAAATGGCCGTGGAGAGTCCGAAAAAACAAACCCAATTCAAACCCAATCAAACCCAATTTAAAAAGAGCCAAAATGAATGTAAACTTAACTTTAACAAAGGATTACAGAAAAAAAGATGATTTCGCAGTCCGAATAAACAAACCCAATTTCTGTAAAGCCCAAAATGAACGCAAACTTATATATTATAGAGGATTATGAAAATGAAACCGCCTACCGGCCAAAAAAAACAAACCCAATTCAAACCCAATTTCAATACAAAAAAAGCTGGCCAAAAGCAAAATTGCTGATATAATAATATCGTTAAATGAATTTTTTGGAGATTTCTTATGTGTGAAAATTGCGGTTGCGGCGAAGCTAATGAAGCTAACACCGAAAAGACTTTGGAAGAAAAGGTCAAAGACACAATCGAGACCATTCGGGAGGGTCTGCAAAGCCACGGCGGCGATGTTGAGCTGGTCTCAATAGATGAAGACAACACCGTCAAGGTCCGCCTGCAGGGGGCCTGCCAGGGCTGCCCCGGGGCTGCGATGACTATGAAAATGGGAATCGAAAAAATGCTCAAAGAAAAGGTCCCCGAGATAAAAGAAGTCGTCGCGGTGGACTAAAGATTGATTAGTTGTCAGGCGGTTTTTTGCAGGGGGCATAGGAAATGAGGATTCTGACAGCGGTTTTTTTGGTGGCTATGGCTGGTTTTTTCGGGTGTGGAGGTCGCAGCGTCTGCTGGTATAATCCGGACAGAACTCTAAAGCAGGCAGAGGGGGACTGCCGTGAGTGTCATTATCAGGCACAAGCTGAAGCAATCGAAGCTGCATGGCGTGATAGGCTTGACTGGGGCATCAGAGGCAGGGGACCCGTCTACAGAGACTTGCAATTCGACCGATGTATGAAACAGAAAGGTTATTGCCTTGTCCCTGAGGATGAGTTGAGTTTTCCTACGCGAAAGAGACTGTTTCAAGTGGCAGGTGAATGGTACTACCCTATAGCCGGCAATTGAACATCACCTCAAATGTCCCGAGATGCTGCCGGCGTTGGGTTTTTCAATTACTCCTCTTTCGGTAATGATAGCGGTTATATCCCGTGCCTCCGTAATGTCAAAAGCCGGGTTGTAAATGTCAACCCCTTCTGGTACGGTCCTTATATCGCCAAAGAATGCCACTTCGTCAGCCGACCTTTGTTCAATGGGTATCTCAGCTCCGCTTTTTATACTCAAATCGAACGTGCTTGACGGCGCCGCGATATAAAACGGTATGCCGTGCTCTCTGGCGAGAATGCTCAGGCTGTAAGTACCAATCTTATTTGCCGTATCACCATTTGCCGCGATTCGGTCCGCACCGGTTATAACCGCATCGACCCTGCCCTGCTTCATCAGGTAAGCCGCCATATTGTCGCAAATCACGGTAACGTCAATTTCCGCCTGCTTCAGCTCCCAGGCTGTCAATCGAGCACCCTGCAGCAATGGCCGGGTCTCATCTGCATAAACCCTGAACTTCTTTCCATTTTTATGTGCCTCAAACATCACCGACAAAGCCGTCCCCTCTCCGGCAGTCGCAAGGGCACCAGCGTTGCAGTGCGTCAAAATACCGGCGTCTTCTTTAATGAACCTTTCCCCATTTTGACCAATCCGCCGACACATATCCACATCTTCCCGATAAATAGCATTCGCCTCAGCTAAGACAACCTCGCGCAACTTTTGCACCGTTGCTTCTGGCTGCCCGGCCACAAACTCCTCAGCATTTCGTCGGACCCTTTCCAGCGCCCAGAACAAATTTGCCGCCGTCGGACGTGCTGATGCCAAATACTGGCTTGACTTAGCCAAAACTTTAAGTCCCTGCTCCAGACCATCTGAAGGGTTTAGCTTTTGCATAGCTAAAACAAGTCCGTAAGCCGCTGAAACACCGATAGCCGGGGCACCCCGAACGGCAAGTGTCTTAATCGCTTCGAAAAGAGCCTCAGTATCCCGGCACTGCAGCTTAACAAATTCAGCAGGCAATCGCCGCTGGTCTATAAGCTCTAAGAAACCGTCGGTACCACCAATCCATTTAAGCGCTTGTATTATCATAAATATCTTTTCTCGAACATCGTCTTCAGATTATCTATCAACTCTGGCGCCGCCGCCACCCATAACTTTTTCGACTTCACGCAGACTGGCCGTGGTTGTATCGCCGGGTGTAGTCATTGCCAAGGCACCATGGGCGGCACCGTAGTTGACCGCTTCAGCGGGCGTTTTTCCCTCCATAAGAGCATATATCAGACCGGATGCAAAGCTGTCACCGCCTCCGACACGGTCGTATATCTCAAGGTCCGTTCTGAGTGTGGCATCGTAAAATTCACCGTCGGCGTAAATAACAGCACCCCAGTCGTTGACCGAAGCTGTTTTAGCATTCCGCAGAGTTGTGGCTACGACTTTGAAATTTGGAAACTCCTTTGTAACCTGCTCGATCATTTTCTTAAAATTCGTCGGGTCGAGCTTGGAGTAGCTTTCGCCGGTGCCTTTTACTTTAAAACCCAGAGCGGCAGTGAAGTCTTCTTCGTTGCCAAGCATCACATCAACATGCGGTGCGATAGCACGATTGACTTCCATTGCCTTTTTCTGGCCGCCGATGTCTTTCCATAGTGAGTTGCGAAAGTTCAGGTCGTAGGAAACTATAGTGCCGCTCTTTTTGGCTGCTGTAACAGCCTCGATGATAACATCGGGTGTTGTCTGCGAGAGCCCTGCGAAGATGCCTCCGGTATGGAACCATCGGACGCCGTCGGTGCCGAATATGCTGTCCCAGTCGATGTCACCTTTCTTTAGTTGTGAAGCGGCGCTGTTTGCCCTGTCCGAACAACCAACGGCGGCACGCACGCCAAAGCCTCGCTCCGTGAAATTCAAGCCAATCCTTACTTTCCTGCCGATCCCATCGTGCGGGACCCATTTGACATATTCGGTATTCACGCCACCTTGATAAATCAAATCCTCGAGCAATCTTCCGACAGGATTATCCACAAGGGCGGTAACAACCGCGGCCCTTTTACCGAAACATCGCTTTAGACCCCTGGCGACATTGTACTCTCCGCCGCCTTCCCAAACCCGAAAATTCCGGGTCGTATGAATCCTTTCCTCGCCTGGGTCTAATCGAATCATTATCTCACCCAGGGAAAGTATGTCATACTTGCATTGCGACTTCGGCTTTACATCTATTATTGCCATGGAGAACCTCCTTCTTATGTATTTTAGCTGTTGTAGATTTTTCCCTCTCTATAATCCTGCCAGGCCGACTCAAATGCCTTCCTATCGGTCGGCGCAGGCCTTAATTTGATGTTCCTGCACCGAAACAAATCGGGCGAACCTTCGTCGTATTCAACCTGCAATATAGAATCTCTCAACGACTCATTCTCAGGTTTGAACTTCAAAGGCTTGTTTGTGGCTTTATCAATCACGTCTGGATGTATTTCAATACCGTCTTCGGAAAGGACAAGATGCGAACCCCGCGAGCCGCTGCCTTGTTCGAGCAATTCCACAACGGCCTTGAGATACCCAACGCTTGCCAGGGCCAGATGCTCGGCCTGGATTGCTGTAATTAAAACCTTGGCGTCTTTTGAATTGAATCCTTTTTGTTTTATGCCTTTGTAGAGCTTTACCGCTTCTTTCAGGGCTTTTTGAGCATCGTTCAACTCTCTTATATGTCCCCCGGATGCAGTCATACGGCTTCGGATTTCTTCTAATACTTCTTCGGGGTCCGAACCTGACGAGCTTTTATATTGCTCAAAACTCTCGACAATGTCACTTAACTGCCGGTCAATCCCAGGTTGTTTATCTGAGTAATCCGGCAACTCACAGCCATAGACATTCACAATATATTCGGCCGCTCGCAGCCCGCCCGTCTGACCGGCATTAAGGGCAGAGCCTCCGGGGCGTTTTACGCCGTGCGTACCGGCCATCTCACCGATGATAAAAGTCTGCGGTATATTGGACTGCCACCACTTATCCACAGCGAAGCCTCCGTTGTTATGCTGAGCACAGACCGCAATTTCAAGCGGCTCCGAATATAAATCAATGCCGTTTTCCTTATATATCTCGATAGCTGGGACATTCATATGTGCTAATCGTTCGATAGGCGTTTTCTGCAGTGCGCCGGCTTTTTGCAGATACTCCTTAGCTTCCGGCTCGAGGTCGTCAATGCTAAACTCATCCATTGAATCACTGCCAATGGGATTGTGCAGGAAGTCCATAAAGACCCGCCTGCCTTTTTGTGTTTCGTTGAATACCACGATGTCAACCAATGATGATCTCAGGTTCTCGATGCGCTGCGGGTCGAAGGGCCACTGATAGCCCTTGAGAAAAATATTCGTTGCCATCTTGCTCATTGACGGGAAAAAGTCCGTCAGAAATTCTCTCTCGTCTTTGCCATCAGCGTCGCGCCGTAAGGCGTCCCTTACAGGAGTGCTGAAAAGTCGTGGAACCGCCTGCATATATGTACCGGAAACGTTCCAGCGGAATTTGATACTCGCCAGGCCGAACTGCGACTCGGTCAGGTTTGCTCCGGTCAGGCCCGCCTTGAACGCAAGCCCGTGGATGCCAAGCTGGCCCTTCGGATAGACACTGGTTTTATAAAGCTCGCCAGGCCCGCCGGCGGCGAGAACTATATTTGCACCAAAGAAGACTTTTATGGCATAATTCGATTCATCAACACTTTTCTTATCTACAGTTACAACACCTGCGATTCGCTTTGATTCTCCGGAGCCGACTGTTAGTAACTGAGCGACTTCCTGCCCATCGTGAATTTCAACACCATACCGTTCAAGCTGTTTCTGCAAACATTGGCTCATAAACCTGCTCGTTTTAGGCCCGGCTGACGTGGCTCGCTCGTACGGGTCATGGTCTGTCTTGTAACCGATGAAGGTACCGGTAGAATCCGTCGGAAATGGGACTCCAGCCTGGACTAAATGATAGAATTCGCGAAGTGAGCCGATTGCCTCGATAAGCGCCGAATCACCGTGGCAGCACCCTGCTGCTGTCAGACTCTTGGCAAACTCTTCTGCGCTGTCAGCAACATCCGGACTGGTGCCTATTTTATAATAGGTTTGCTTATCGGAGCCGCTCATCCGCGATGCACCTAAGCCTAATCCCGCAGTTACGACAGCAATCCTATCTTGCGGATTCTCAACACCTTTGGCCTTCATAAATTCATACAGGTGCACAGCACAGTTCATTCCTGCCGCACCTGAGCCGACAATCACTGTGTTGTAACGATTGATAGTAACGGTCTGATTGGCTATTTGTTTTGTTTCCATAATTCTTACTCCAGCTTTTTTGATTCATCATCCTGATTGGCCCCGGGAAAGTACTCGACTCGACAGGACTTTTATCAGACATCACCCAATCCGGATGCCTCTGTACGTTTAGTCGATGTTAAAATTCCTGCCGGTAATTCGGCTTATTTGTTCGACCGATGCTTTGGCAAAATCGATATCGGGATATTTTTCTGTTCGTAATCTGTCTATCAATTGTTTAATCCTGGTCAGCTCCTCAGCCAAAAGATTGTAGTCCTGCTCGTCGATGATTTTTTTCATTGTGGCCCGGCCAACGGCCGGTCTCATCGAACCCGGCATTGCCGGGTCGATCATACTGAACGAGCCGCCAAGCACCAGAACTCCCGCATCAATGTAATCGGGAATGTTTCCCGGGTTAGTTCCGCCTGTGGGCACTAAGCTGATGGTCTTATGAATAGCAGGGTCGATTGCCTTAACAAAGCCAGGGCCGCCGAGCTGCCTGGCTGGGAATATCTTACAGAGATTCGCGCCCTTGGAAAATTGGCTGACAACCTCCGTCACACTGCCGCACCCCGGTATCATAGGGATCTTGCCGGCGAACTTCTCGAAGCTTTCGTCCCTGAAGTTAATAGCCGAGACAAGATAACACGCACCTGCATCAACAACCTCTTGCACCGAAGGCAGGGGATCCTGAGAATGGGCCTTATTATAGATATTGAGCATAGCGGGTGAGTCAATTAAGCTTGCCGAACCCGCTGCAAAATCGGGCAGCTCTTTGCGCAGCCGTTCCAGTTTTTCCAAAGGTTTATTTACCCGGCAGGTTACCTCCATATTATTGATACCTGCTTTAATAAGGGCCTCGGCTGTTTTGACAACGTCGAGCTTGTCCTGGTTAAAGACGAGAATAAAGCCGTCTTTTAACAGTGTCCTGATTGTATCTTTGATATCCATTATTATTCCCTACAGTCTTCTTAGATGAAAGCCCCCATCGACGTTTATGACCTGACCGGTTGAAAAATCAAGCCTGCCTTCGGCAATTGCCCCGACCGCCTTTGCGATATCTTCCGGCTGACCCCATCGCTTAATTGGAGTCAGGCCCTCTGCTATCAGCTTGTCGTATTTATCTTTCACAACGCTGGTCATATCAGTCTGGATGATGCCGGGTCTTATCTCAAACACCCCGATGCCGTACTCAGCCAATCTGTCCGCATACAGCATCGTCATCATTGCAACGCCAGCTTTGCTCACGCAATACTCCCCCCGTGCCGGCGAGCTGGTGTATGCCGAGATTGAGCCTGTGTTTACAATCCGAAATGCCCGCTCAGGATGCGTTTTTTTCTGTTCAATCATCCAGTTAGCCACCTGCTGAGTCAAAAAGTATGGCCCTTTGAGATTGATTCCCATCACTCTATCGTAGCTCTCCTCGGTTACCTCAAGAATGTCCATTCGTTTCAAAGGCGCGACGCCCGCATTATTTACTAACATATCGCATCTGTCGAATTTGTTCTTGGCCAGAGCAACCAGACTGCTCCGGTCCTCGGCACTGCTGATGTCACCTCGTAGAACCTCGCAATCCGCCCCAAGCTCCTTGATTTCTTTTTGCGTTTGCACCGCGCGTGATTCATCCGGCTCGCCCTCAGTCGTAAAATCAAAGTGGTTGACCACTAAGTCATAACCCAATGACGCCAGTTCCTTTGCAATACCTTTTCCGATACCACGACTTGCTCCGGTAACAATTGCTGTGGGCCGTTCTGCCATTTCCAAAATCCTTTCTTATTTTTTTAGAAATTCATCTATTTCCTTGGCCGCCTTCATTCCATCTGCAACGGCTGCAACCACCGTCGATGCACCTCTTACAAGGTCACCGCCGGCAAAGACCCCCGGCCTGGACGTCGCCAGCGAATCTTCTTTTGTGCTAATGAGGCCGTTCGTTAATTCCACACCCGGAAGAATTTCGCTGATTCCTTCCGGCAAGCTCTGGCCAATGGCCGCCACCACAATATCCATATCAAGCTCATAAGCGCTCGACTCTATCGGTTCAGGCCTGCGCCGTCCGCTTTGGTCCGGCTCACCCAGCCGGGTTGGACAAACCTTAATTGACGTCAATTTGCCATCGATAGAATTGAATCCGAGCGGCTGAGTCAATATCAAAAAATGCACACCTTCCTTTATCGCACGGTCGCGTTCAGAACTCCAGGCCGGCATTTCTTTGAAAGAGCGGCGATATATAACATAGACGTCTTTGGCGCCGAGCCGCTTGGCCATAATCGCTACATCCATCGCAGTATTACCCCCGCCAATCGCCGCAACACACCTACCTGCTATCTCTAATTCACTCGGTTCTCTGGCCGCCGAAAGAAACTCCATCGCACCCCATAAACCGTCCACAGATTCATCTGTGTAATCTGTGGTTACTGATTTTGCAAGGCCCATACCAATAAAGACAGCGTCAAAGCCCTCCCGGCTAATCGTATCAAGATTAAAATCAGCGCTCAATTCTTTCCCGAGATGCAGAATCATCCTGTCTTTCGGCACATCAGCGAATATAGCTGCAATTTCATTCTTCAGCGAATCACTTTGTTTGTCCGGTGGGATTACCGATTCTATCATTCCGCCGAACTCGCTGCCCTTATCGAATATTGTTACAGTGTGTCCTGCTTCAAGCAGTTTCGCTGCACAGGCCAGGCCCGCCGGCCCTGCGCCGATTATAGCAACGTTCTTTCCCGTTGCTTTTTTGGGTATTTGCAGTTTTGACCAGCCGTTTTTATTGGCCTGCTCAGCCAGATACCTTTGTATGCCGGCAATAGGCAGGGGCCCGTCACCGATAAATCCCTGCAGACAGTTACCCTCACATTGCTGCTCGACCGGACACAGCCAGGCGCAGACTTCAGGAAATACGTTCGCTTCTCTTAATACTTCGTAAGCGGCTTTTTCTTCGCCGTCTAAGAACAACCTGATGAATTTCGGTATGTCAACACCTGCAGGACAGCCCAACCGGCACGTCGGTTCCTGACACTTCCGGCACGCCGATGCGAGGCGGAGCAGATTGTCCCTGTCGCTCATCCTCCCGTGCTCGAATATCGGGCCATATACTTCATTGTCCCGCACCACACAGCCGGTTGTTCCTTTGTCCCGCATTATCTGCGTGCACGCGCTGCAGCTTACGCAAACTTTTTCCGGATACATCCTGCCTTTCGTAATGATATCTTTAGCGAAATCCGGATATGCAAATGCCATCCTTCCTGCGCCGATCAAGGTAGCCATGCCGTTTGCTTTGCTTGCCGCCGCCACGTTCGCAAATAATGTTCGCAGCCAGCTATAGCCCGTGCCGACAATTGCGATACCGGGAAATTCCTTTTGAATTTCGCCGGTCAGATTGACGAGTCGGCTTACTCCGACGAGCGGATGTTCCGGCTCTTCATAGCCGCCGACTATCGTCTCATTAAAAGGCCTGCCAACGTGCGGATTGTAATATGGATTTGCTACCGTTATGTTAATCAGCTTAACACCGCGCTGCTGCAAAAACCCAATCAGCTTCTTCGGCTCCGTCAAGTCCGGCTTAGTATAATCATCCTCATCGACCCCCCAGCCATACGGATAAGGTATCGCATCATAAATACCCAGTCTTGTCGTAATCGGTTTATCTTCACCGAGTTCGTTATGGATTTTGTCTATAACTTCAAGAACAAACCTTGTTCGGTTCTCGAATGAGCCGCCGTATTTGCCAGTTCTGTTATGGCAGGCGAAAAGCTCATTTATCAGATACCCATGACAGGACTTTATATCGACCGCGTCAAACCCGACCTCAAACGCTATACGTGCGGTCGTGACATAAGCATCCTGAAGTTTATCGAGGTACTCATCGGTCACGAGGGGCCAGTCGTCGGGTATCCTGCTGCTTCTGTTTGGATTAGGTTTTTGCTGTGGAACTAAAGGATCGCGGTAAGGGTCGCGCTGGGCAATAATCGGATACACTGCACCCTCCGGCTTACTGTACCTTCCCGAATGAGTAAGCTGCAGCACCATTACCGGCTTATGCTTTGGTCCATTAGCTTGTGCGGCTACCTGCCGTATCCTTTCAACCATTGCTCGGAAGCTGTCTTTGTTTTTCTCGTTAAGCCATAATTGTCTCGGATTGGCCCTACCTTCGGGCACAACCGCGGTCGCCTCGACCCAGAGCAGACCTGCCCCGCCCGCGGCGAATCTTTCGTATCGTCTTAACGTTAGTTTGCCCGGCCGGCCCTTATAATCTCCGTCGCAGCCCTCCATAGGATGCACCGCCAACGAATTCGGTATTAAAAGCCCGCCGGCCTGCACCGGCTCAGCTAAGATAGAAACGTCCTCGATGGCCTCAAGCCGGACACCAAGCCGTCCGCTCAACCGCTCCAAATCCTCAATCCCGCCTAATTGAAATTCCCACATTCTTTGTCTTTTGCCCTTCGATTCACGCCTCACTATTCACAAGTTTTGGTTTCAAGAACTTTGCTGTGTAACTTTTTTTGTTTTTGATAATCTCTTCGGGTGTGCCTGTGACCACAACCCTGCCGCCGGCATCTCCACCCTCGGGGCCGAGGTCTATTATATAGTCTGCTATCTTGATAACGTCAAGATTATGCTCGATTACTATTACCGTATTACCCATATCACACAGCCGCTGCAGAACGTTTAAGAGGTTATGAATATCGGCAAAGTGCAGTCCCGTGGTCGGCTCATCGAGAAGATATAATGTATGCCCCGTAGCGGCCTTGCCTAACTCGGCGGAAAGCTTTACCCTTTGTGCCTCTCCCCCGGAAAGGGTCGTCGAGGCCTGGCCTAATTGCATATAGCCCATACCAACATCGGCTAACGTTTTCAATATCCGGACAATCGTCGGGAAATTCGCGAAAAAATCAAGCGACTCGTCAATCCTCATATCGAGCACATCGGCAATATTTTTACCTTTGTAGGTAACCTGCAGTGTCTCCGGATTATATCTTTTACCTTTGCAGCTCTGACAGGTTACATAGACATCCGGCAAAAAATGCATCTCAATCTTCTTTGTCCCCTGTCCCCTGCAGTATTCACATCGTCCGCCTTTAACGTTGAAGCTGAATCGGCCGGGCTTATACCCGCGAATCTTCGCTTCCCGCGTCATACTAAACAATTTTCTTATCACATCAAACACGCCCGTATATGTTGCCGGGTTACTTCGCGGCGTCCTTCCAATGGGCGACTGGTCTATTTCTATGACCTTATCAATCTGCGAAGTGCCGAGAACGATTCTGTGTTTGCCCGGCTTTTCGCGAGACCGATACAGCCGGCGCTTCAAAGCCCTCAATAAAATCTGGCTGACCAAAGTGCTCTTGCCAGAACCGGATACACCAGTTACACATGTAAATACACCGAGCGGAAACTTGACATCGATATTTTTAAGATTATTTTCCGCCGCTTCCTTTACCTCGATACATTTTCTCAGACTGTATTTTCTTCGCTTTAAGGGCAGAGCTATACTCTTTTTGCCGCTTAGATAATCACCTGTCAGCGATTCGGCGCAGCCGGTAATATCAGCCAGACTACCCTGGGCGACAACTTCACCGCCTTGGGCACCGGCAGCCGGGCCTATATCGATAATATGGTCCGCATTTCTGATTATATCTTCATCGTGCTCAACCACTATAACCGTATTGCCTAATCGGGCCAGCCGCTGCAATATCCCTAATAATCGGTTGTTGTCACGCCTGTGCAGACCTATCGTCGGCTCGTCGAGCACATAACAGACCCCGACCAGACCGCTGCCTACCTGCGTAGCTAAGCGGATTCGCTGTGCCTCGCCGCCGGCAAGGGTGCTGCTCATCCGGTCTAAGGTCAGATACCCAAGGCCGACATCCACCATAAACTTAAGCCGAGCTTTTATTTCCTTTAATACCGCAGCCCCAATCACAGCCTTCTCTTTGTATAATTTCAGTTTATTGAAAAACTCCTGTGCCTTTTCGACACTAAGCGCGGTCAATTGATGTATGTTCTTACCTCCAACAGTTACAGCGATGGCCTCAGGCCGAAGCCGGGCACCATCACAGCTTCGACAGGGTTGTTCCGAAAGGTAGCTGTGCAATCTGGTTTTAACATACTCGCTGGTGGTCGTTTTCCACCGCCGCACAAGATTCGGAATAACTCCTTCGAATCCCACCCCGTATTTCTGCTCGTCGGCTGCCGTCGTCCCGTGCATAAGAATCCTTACGTACTCTTTGGGTATTCGACTAAAAGGTATCGATTTACTGATCCCCATCTTCCTGCAGAACCTTTTAACCAGCCGGTTATAAAAGATGTTCATTCTCTTGCCCCCCTTGCGCCAGGCATCAACTGCGCCGTTCTCCAGCGAGACACTTTTGTCCGGCACAATCAGGTCAGGGTCAAACTCCAGAATCGTCCCCAGACCATCACAACTCTTACATGCCCCGTATGGACTGTTAAAGCTGAACAGCCGCGGCGATAACTCCTCAAGACTGGCCTGCGGATGCTTGGGGCAGGCAAACTTTTCGCTGTATATAACCTCTTTCCATTCCAGAACGTGTTTCTCGTCTTTTTTCAGTTGCCCGTCATCCGTAGTCTTTTTTACCCCTCGCTTACGCTCGGGGCTCTGTTTTCTGTCTTCTGTCCTCTGTCCTCTGCCTTCTGTCTTCTGTCCTCTGTCCTCCTGGAGCAGCACCAGGAGTATCCCGTCAGCCAATTTTAGTGCCGTCTCCACAGAGTCAGCCAGCCGGACCCGAATCGAATCTTTGATTATCAACCTGTCAACAACCGCTGCGATATTGTGCTTTTTATTCTTGTTCAAAGCCGGGACGTTGCGTACATCATAGACAGCCCCGTCAACCCGCACACGAACAAAGCCTTCCCGTTGTATGCCGGTGAAGATATCTTTGTGCTCGCCTTTTTTGCCGCGAACCAGCGGGGCACAAATCTGGAGCTTCGTACCCTCGGCCTCCGAAAGAATCGAATCTACTATCTGCGAGGAGTGCTGGCTTGTAATCTCTTTGCCGCATACCCAGCAGTGCGGCTGACCCACACGGGCAAAAAGCAGTCTGAAATAGTCATAAATTTCAGTAGTGGTAGCCACCGTTGAGCGGGGATTGCTGCTGGCGCTTCGCTGTTCAATTGCAATAGTAGGCGGCAGGCCCGTAATCTCAGCCACCTCTGGTTTCTGCATCTGTTCGAGGAACTGCCGGGCGTAGGCGCTAAGCGACTCGACGTATTTTCTCCGTCCTTCAGCATAAATGGTATCGAATGCAAGTGAGCTTTTGCCCGAACCGCTTATGCCAGTAATTACAATCAGCTTATCGCGCGGAATATCCAGACTGATATTTTTAAGATTGTGCTCCGACGCACCTGTAATCCTGATTGCTTTTTCTACTCGTCTGGCCATTTTACGTTCTTATTACTCTAAGCACACACCTGCTAAAAATCTTGCAATAACCCAAACTAATAATTGTAACAAGATGCCACAAAAAGGTAAAATGTTTATTGATAATTCACAATCAATAGTATTCGATTATCAGCAATCAATGAAAAAGTTGCATAGCTGGAATTTGTCTTATTCAGACGCAAGGGACTTGCAGGAGAGTCTCGCTTCCAAAGTGAAGTTTATCCCCCTAAAAAAACAGCCAAAACTAATTGCCGGTATTGACTGCGCCTTCAGCAAAGACGGCAAAAAAATCATTGCTGCCGTTGTAGTGCTAAAGCTGCCGGATTTCGTCCCCGTAGAAACAACAAGTGCCCTACGAAAAGTTACCTTTCCTTACATACCCGGCCTGCTCTCTTTTCGCGAAGCTCCGGTCTGTATCGCCGCGGTTGAAAAACTCAAAACCAAGCCGGATTTATTCATCATTGACGGTCAGGGCATAGCCCATCCTCGCCGGCTCGGTCTCGCAGCCCATCTGGGATTATTTTTCGATAAGCCGACTATCGGCTGTGCAAAAAGCAGACTGACCGGAACGTTTGAAGAACCGCCAGTCCAAAAAGGCACACATAACCCACTTAAAGACCGAGGCCAAGTCATCGGGGCCGTGATTAGAACACGCACCAATGTCAAGCCGGTTTTCGTCTCTGTGGGTAACAAATGTCTGCTGAAAGATGCGATAAAAATCACCCTTTCCTGCGCAGTTAAATATCGCCTGCCGGAACCTACTCGCCTCGCCCACCAGTTCGTCAGTAAACTAAAATTGAAAACCTAACGACATCTAATCTGCAGTTTCACCTCGAGCTCATTCCGAAACAACTCTTGCGGATTTTATCACCACAGGTTCGACTGGAACGTCTCCCATATCTTCCCCCTTTTTATTCTTCCGCGTCGTCGTTACCACCGATGCGATTGCATCCACAACGTCCATTCCCTCAATTACCTTACCAAATACCGCATATCCCGGATTGCCGTTCTCAACGTAGTTCAGAGGCCCATTGTTCCTATGGTTAATGAAAAACTGGCAGGTTGCGCTGTCAGGGTCATTTGTCCGAGCCATCGCGATAGTACCTCGTTCATTTTTCAAGCCATTTTTAGCTTCATTGATGATTGCCTCACGCGTTTGTTTTTCTTCCATTTCCGTCGTGAAACCACCTCCTTGTATCATAAAGCCCGGCATGACTCTATGAAATATAGTCCCATCATAGAAACCTTCCTCCACGTATCCGAGGAAATTCTTCACCGTAACAGGCGCAGCCTGCTCATTAAGCTCAATGACGATATTACCCATGCTTGTTTCCAGTTTCACCATGTTCCTTTCTACTTTCGCCTTTTTAATTTCCTCATCGCAGCCGCAAACCAAAACAACAGCCGTCAACAATCCGCAAAA
Source organism: Planctomycetota bacterium (assembly GCA_022566315.1). Classification (GTDB taxonomy): domain Bacteria; phylum Planctomycetota; class Phycisphaerae; order Sedimentisphaerales; family Anaerobacaceae; genus NIOZ-UU13. The sequence continues at coordinate 16,275 of JADFJC010000034.1, read as the reverse complement.
CCAGGACTTGCTAATCATAATGTACACCTCTTAAAGTCAAAAATCTTATAAATGTGTCGTTTCATTTAAGTGTTATAATCTATTCTTTCATGCCATTTGTGTTTTTTGACCGATGCCAGAATCTTCTCTGCGCATTGCAGTGCAGCCAGGCCCTCTTCAGCACTGACCTCAGGCACAAACTCCCTGTCCATAACCGCCCGCAGAAAAGCCTCCTGCTCCAGACGGATGGGTTCCTTATCGTCTATGTCAAGCTGTTCGATATGCAATAAGTCCGGCCAATTCACTGCCGTCAGGTTAAAATCTCCGGCCTCTTTGTGCTCATGTATCCATTTAACAACGTTAGTATTTGGGTCAGCCTTTATGACAATCCCGCTCTTCTTAAAAAAATCCACACTCAGATACGCCTGCCGGCTGAACACCCGCACCTTTCTTTCGGTTTTCAGACCCAGTCTCGAAGCGGTAATATTCGCAATGCAGCCATTCTCGAATACAATTCTTGCATTACAGATATCTTCCTTATCTTCAATGACACTGACACCTACTGCGTCTATTTTCTTGATTTTGCTTGCCGCCATGGACAGAATAATATCTATATCGTGAATCATCACGTCCAGCACGACCCCGACATCGGTCGAGCGGAATGGATACGGACTGATGCGGTTGGCCTCGATAAACTTCGGCTCAATATTGAGCCGCTTTATCGCCTGAACGACCGGATTGCAGCGCTCCGAATGACCAACCGCCACGACGCTGTTATTTTTCTTCGCAAGCCCTACAATCTTTCTTCCTTCTCTGACGTTGGCCGCCAGCGGCTTCTCAATCAGCACCGCAATATTCTTCTTGATAAAGTCTTTTGCCAGCTTTAAGTGTGTTACCGTTGGAGTAGCTATCGTTACCGCATCAATCCCGTCAAAAGTCTCTACTAAAGACTCACCGGTCCCCTTTATCCACGAACTTTTAACAGGGTCAATCTTGTCTAAGATATCGGCATGATCAGTAAAGGCCAAACAGTTATATTGGTCGGCCAGACGCCGGGCTTTGTTGACGTCGATATCGACCACAGCAACAAAATCACTCTGCTCTAACTGGTCATAGACCTTCGCGTGTATGGCGCCCATTTTGCCTGCGCCCACAACAGCGGTTCGCACTTTTGTATTTTGCATTGTGTACCCTTTGAACACGGACTAACACTGACAGGTCAGTGTCCGTCACTGTCTGTCATCTAAACTTCTCGCGGTACCTGCCGAACTGATGCTCGCTGCTTTTGGTTATGCTGTCAATCATAGCCCGAACGTTTTCATCGAGTCCGTCCTCCTGCGCCAAAGCATTTGCATTCTCCAGCAATGTGCCCGGCTGGCGATACAGCTTCTTGTACGCCTCGAATATTCGCTTCTGTTGTTCGTCATTTAGATCGGCTCGGTCTAAACCTCGCTTATTAACACCACGAACCCGTGGTGGATAATGTCCACTGATAGTCAGAAAAGGCGGAACATCCCGAGTAATACCGGCCAGTCCCGCCACGAAAGACCACTTACCTATAGTAACAAACTGATGTGCCCCAGCCAGACCGCTGAACCAAGTGCCGGTCTCAATCTTGCAGTGACCCCCTATCTGAACAAGGTTACTCATGACAATATTATCTTCAAGTATGCAATCGTGTCCAATATGAGCACCGACCATAATGAAATTATCATTTCCTACTTCCGTCTGTGCTCCAGGATGAATACCTGGATGGATTGTTACCTGTTCGTGAATGACGTTTCCATTACCTATCACAAGACTGCCGATTTCGGTATCTAAACTCAAATGCAGCGTCTGAGGCCAGCTGCCAATCACGCAATTCGGGAAAAAATGATTGTTTTCTCCGACCTTGACGTCCTTGTTAATCACCACGTTGGCCTCAAGTATCGTACCTGACCCGATTGAGACCCCGCTGCCAATAACGCAATTGGGCCCAACTGTAACACCGTCGGCCAACTCGGCATCCTTATGGATTACTGCACTCGGATGTATCTGTAACTTCATACTTCTTCTATTACCTCCACTTCATAAATCAAAGTGCCTAAAGTGACACTTACGTGTCATCCTGAGGCGAAGCTGAAGGATCTGGCCAACGAAAAAGAGATTCTTCGCTTCGCTCAGAATGACAGCTTTGCTGGCACTTTAGCTCACTTTAGCTCACTTTACCAATTCTATACCTTCTCGTCATCGACAAGCATAAATCTGATTTGCGCTTCGGCAACTACTACATCACCGACCATCGCTTTGCACCGGCATTGTGCAGTTCTTTTCCTTAACCTGATTGTCTCAGCAGTAAGAATAAGCTGGTCACCGGGAACAACAGATTTACGCAATTTTACTTTATCCATACTCAACAGCACTGCCAGCTTACCCGTATGTTCCAGCCTCTGTGCAAACAACAAGCCCGACACTTGTGCCATTGCTTCTACGATAAGAACGCCCGGCATAATAGGATTCCCGGGAAAATGGCCCTGGAAGAATTGCTCATTAAAGCTTACATTCTTTATGCCCTTTATTCGCTTATCACCTTCAATTTCGATTACCCTGTCCACTAATAAAAATGGGTATCTGTGCGGCAGAATCTTCCCAATCTGCCGAATATCCAATAGTGCATCCGTCCCGAACTTGGCTATCTGCTCTTGCTGCTGGGCCGCTTCGTATAATTTCCTTGCGAGCTGCTGGTTCAGCGCATGACCACTCTTATAAGCCACAATCCTGCCCTTAACAGCTCGACCAACTAAGGCAAGATCGCCTATCAAATCAACAATCTTATGCCGGACACACTCGTTGGGAAATCTGTAACTGTTCTTAATAGGTCCGTCTGAGTTGATGACCAGAATATCTCGGGGGCTAATATGTGTTCCCATTCCCCGGGCTTGAAACTGCTTGGCTTCGGCCTCAAGCAAAAAAGTTCGGGCCGGTGCCAGATGTTTCTCAAAATTCTCCGGCGTAAGTTGACAACTGAAAATCTGCCTGCCGATACCCGTGTGCCCGCCGTAATCCAAATCGTAAGTTAGACTTAATCCGTCATCAGAATAAGGCAGCGCGTAAATGCAGGCATCACCGGCAGTAATAGTAATAGGCTTCTTGATAACAAATTCTTTCCGGATAACGTCCTGCTCAACAACACCGGCACGTTTGAGGACCTTGAAATACTCGGCACAACTGCAGTCAGGAGCGGGTAACTCAGGGCCGTCAACTTCTACGACCACATTGTCAATCTCAAGCGCATTGATTGTAGCAAGACAATGTTCGATGGTTTCTATACTCACAGAACCTTTTTTTATCGTCGTGCGGCGACTGCGCTCGGCAAGGTTGGGCGCAACAGCGCTAATCCGCACCGGCTCAGGGATATCCGTACGGACGAAGGTTACCCCGGAATCCACAGGAGCAGGCCGAAAAACAAGACTCGTTTCCTCACCTCCGAACATACCCCGACCGTGTATCTTGCCTTCACTCTTTATCGTCTTCTGCAGCTTCAAGTTTTTCTACCCTCTTGATTAGTTGCTTTAACAGCTTTGTCATCTTCGGCAGACGCTTCATCAAACCGAATATCCGGAATGACTCTCTCTTCTCGATCGCCGGGCTGCCCATGAATTGTTGTCCGGCTGCTATGCTGTGGCTAAGACCGGATTGAGCGCCAACCATTGCGCCATCACCTATTTCGATATTGTCCTTCAGACCAACCTGGCCGCCTAACACAACGCCGTCACCAAGCTTGCAGCTGCCGGAAATACCGGCTTGGGCCACTATCAGGCAGCATTTGCCGATTTCTACATTATGAGCGATTTGAACAAGGTTATCTATCTTTGTACCGGCTCCTATTATGGTATTGCCAAACTTGGCCCTGTCAATGCAGCAATTGGCTCCTATCTCGACAAAGTCTTCAATTACAACACCCCCGTTGTGCGGAATAAGTCTGTGGGAACCGTCGATAAATGAATACCCAAAACCGGTCGAGCCGATTGTGCTGTTCGCCTGAATCACCACGTTGTTACCTAAACGGCAGTTGTGATAAATAACAACATTGCTGTCGAGACGGCAATTCTTACCCAGTTTTGAATTCTCGCCTATTTTGCATCCGCTGACGATTACACTGTCTTGGCCGATTTCAACCCCATCCTCAATCACTACGCCGGCACCAACAGACACACCTTCAGCTATCTTGACGTCCTGGGCCAGCTTAGCGGTCGGGTCAATACCTGCGGTTACGGCTTGTAGCTTAGGCGCAAAAATATTCAGGGCTTCTATTAAAGCGGCATTGACATTCTTGACAATTAGTTGCGGCTTGTCTAAACCGTCGAGACGTTCGGCAACAATAACTGCACCTGCACGGGAAACTTCAAGCGATGCCTTATGTTTACCGTCTGAGACGAAAGTAACTTCACTCTCATCGGCCGTCTCAACCGGGCCCACAGCGCTTATTTGGCTGCTCCCGGTTTTATCGGGAGCCGACCCCGATAAAATCGGGACTAACTCGGCCTCAAGCCGCTTAGCTAATTGTGCTATCGTCAACCTCATTCCAAATCAAACACCAAAATGCAAATATCAGAATGTAAAAATACGATTAATAATCAATGGCAAACAGTAACCAATAACCATTTACCAAGGCACTTTAATTTCCAAATTTTGATTGTATTTTATCTAACCGAGTCACTACCTCATTAGTAAGGTCCACACATCCGCCGCTATACAATACTTTGTGAGTACGGATTGTCTCCGAAATTTCATTGATACTTAATGAAAAAACATCAATTTCATCTCTTTCCAACACCAAATCCAAACCTTTTTGTTCGGCCAGTTCTTTGGTTATCTGCAGGATTTCTTTATAAAGGTCTTGTGTCCATTGCAGGTCTCTTAACACTCTCCGACGGGAGTTGAACTCCTGTAGAGCCTTCAGTTCGCCTTGTTTTTGCAGCAGCTCCCTATATCGTGCCAGATAGTCACTGCTGCCGAGCTTCAAGGCCTTAAGGCCGGCTGCAAATGCCTGGATCTCTTTGGAGAGTCTTTCTTCCTCTATATCCGTTTTGTCATTTTCGGCAATCGCTCTTTCCCTGTACTTCACCGTTGCCTTACAATTACGCATGGCACGCCTAATACTGACTACCCCAATATTCAAAGCCGGTTCATTGGTTTTCGACTCCGCTGCGGCCCCGGCCTTCGCCGAGGAAAGCTGAGTCGGGCTGTCCCGATTGCCGCCATCGGGATACCCCATTGCCAAAATAACCACACCCACCAAACAACCTAAAAACATCGTCTTGGCCTTCATAAAGTACCCTTTCCAGATTTATGCCATGATTGATAATTCAATAATCAATAATCAATAGTCAATAGTCAATAGTCAATCTAAAACAGTCCTCTCATGGAGAAACTGAAAACACGCATTTCGTCCTCGTCGTCTTTCATAAACGGCACGGCAAACTCAAACCTCATCGGCATAGGCCCGGACCATTGTGGTATTAGTATTTGTATGCCTGTCCCCACCGCAGCGCGGTAGTTGCCTGTATCTATCGCGCCGCTGTCCACGAAAAACAACGCCGTAAAATTGTCGCTTACCAAAGGAACGCCAACCTCTGCGTTGGCTAAAAATATCCAGTTACTGCCTATCGGATCCTCACGTTGTGGTGTAGGGACATTTGTCTGCAGACCTCTCGTACTCACGCCCCGATACTCAAAACCTCTGATACCATAAACGCCCGTACCGCCACCGTAAAACTTCTCGAAAGGTGGTGCATAACTTAACGTTGTTGCTGCAAGCAGCTTCATCGTCAGAACAGTTTTACGCTCAACCAAATCCTCATAAAGAGTTCTGTATCCTACACAGCTCCCTTGTAATATCCCGAAAGTCTCGTCACCGGTAACCTGCTCGTAATCAACATTAAAAGTATAGCCCTTGCTCGGGTTAAATCTGTCGTCCCTCAAATCTCTTCCGATGCCAAATCTGACTCCGGTAAGGAAAGTATGGCCTTTAACATCTTTTATCTCCTGAGGCGCAGATAAATAAATGCTGTCAACGTCAACACTTTCAACTCTAAAGCCAACACTCCTTCGCCAGCGGTTCTCGTACCGCTTCTCGAACCCTACATATCCCTTTGTCCTGCCTTCGTCGTATAGCCTGCGGTCACCACGCCTTTCCATTTCTCTCTCCCAGCTTGAGCCTCTTACATTAAGTGACAGGGGTTTGTCCTGAAAGTATGGCTCGCTGAAAGTAACCGAATACTGGCTGACACGAATCCCCGGCTCCAGAGCAAGCCTCAAACTCTGCCCAGCACCTTTGAAGGCCTGACCGGTGATGAATTCTCCGAAGCTCTTCGGCCGGTTCGTAATATCAAAATTGCGCTGCTCCAAAATCATCTGCCCTATCACGTCACTGTCGCTTGACACGCCGCCGGCAAACATTAGCGAGCCTGTCTGACCCTCTTTGATGTCCACTTTCATGTCCTTGCGGTTATCAGCTCCGTTGCCCGGCGAAACAAACTTGATAATTACCTCCTCGGACAATGTCATCCTTCGCACATATTGCTCCAGTTTGCCGTTCCCATGCCTGGGAGCTAAATCTGAGTTGTACAATTGACCCGGCGCAAAACCATACTCGTCCAGAACACGCCGGACGACCTTGTCCTGCGTCTGCTCATTGCCGGTTATGTCAACACGCCCTATCCTGAACTGTCTGCCCTCACTTATATCAAATTCAACGTTGACAACATTAACATCCGGAACAAACCCGTGCCTCTGCTCAACCGCCGCATCCACAAAACCGCTCTCATGATAAAGCTTGAGAATCTCCCTGGCGTGTGAATCAGCCTTTCGCTTATAATAAATTTGTCCCTGCTCTAACTTCAACCCTTCCAGCAGCCTTTGGTCATCGAAGTGTTTATTACCGATAAGAGAAATTTTACCAACAGTATAGGTCGGCCCCTCATCAATCTCAAAAGTTATACGGACCTTTCTCCTGCTGTTGGTAAAACTTTTTTTTGCTGTTATATTGTAATCGAGAAAACCCCTTTCATAGTAGATATTTTGAAGCCTTGCCACATCCTCAGCAGGCACCTCTTCGACATAGTAGCTCGACAAAAAAAACCATTTCTTCGTTTTCGTCTTTATGGCCTTTTTAAGTGCTGAGGTCTTTATGGAATCGTTGCCGCTGAACTTCACCGAACCGATCTTGACCCTCGGCCCCTCATCAATTGTATAGACCACCTGACCTTGCTCTAACTTATCACTATCCAGCGATACTTCAACAAAGGCAAAACCTTTTTTTCGATAAAATTCGGCAATGGTTCTTCTGTATGCTTCAGCCAGAATCGGGTCAAGATAGTCGCCTACCTCAAAGTCCACTCTCTTCTCAAGACTCTTGTCCTTAAACGCCCGGTTGTTCACAAAATCAATCGATTTGATAACGTTCCTGCCACCGTCATCTATGGCAGGTTTCTTTATTTCATTGTTCTTTGTTTGGTCCCCAAGAAATGCACAACCTGAGCCAAAACTCAAAAGCACAATCGACATAAGCCAGAGGACAGAGGACAGGGGGTAGTCCACAGGATGCCTACCTGGGGCACAGGTTACGGCAAGGACAGACTCTGACTTCTGACTTCTGTTTTCTGTTTTCTGACTTCTGACTTCTGTTTTCTGACTTCTGAATTCTGACATCTGGCTTCTGACTTCTGACATCTGGCTTCTGACTTCTGACATTAGAATGGCACCCCTTCGCCGGCAGGCTGTCCTACACGAGAAGCATTCTCAAACCGTGTAATCTTTTCCCTGAATGTCAGTTTTACAGTTCCGGTCGGGCCGTTACGCTGCTTGGCTATTATTAACTCGGCCGTATTGGTCGGCTCATAATCATCCTGGCCACGATGATAATAATCCTCGCGGTGTAGCAGCATCACAACATCGGCATCCTGCTCGATACTTCCGCTCTCACGCAAATCACTCATTCTCGGTATGTGCCCTTCTCTGCCCTCAGGAGACCGATTCAACTGGCTCAAAACCACAACAGGGACGTTCAGCTCCCTCGCTAAGGCCTTGATATATCTTGAAATTGTAGTGATTTCCTGCTGACGTGATTCAACCCGCTTGGTACCCAAGTGCATCAACTGCAAATAATCTACTATAATGCAGCGTATATTATGTCGGCTCTTGAGCCTTCTTGCCTTGGCGCGAAGCTCCAGTGGTGTAAGACTCGCGGTGTCATCGATATAAATCGGAGCCTCAGAAAAGGTCCCGCAGGTCTCGACCAGTTTCTGATAGTGCTCGGTACTGAGCATCCCCTTTCTGACTAATTGAGCATCAATCTCACTGGCACTGCACAAAAATCTTTCGGCCAACTGTTGTCTGCCCATCTCCAATGAGAATATCGCTACCGGAATCTTCTCCATCAGACCGATATGCTCTGCGATATTCAATGCCAGAGAGGTCTTGCCCATACTCGGCCTGCCGGCGATGATTATCATCTCACCATCCTGCAGACCGCAGGTCAAATCGTCAAGCTCATAATAGCCGGTTGCCAACCCCGTAATATAGCTGCCCTCGCGCTTCTCTATAAGCTCATACGCACGTGTCAGTAAATCTTTCAAACTAACGACATTACTGGTTACCTTTTTATCGGTAACGGCAAATATCCTGCGCTCTGCTTCGTCAAGCTTTTCGCTTGGTTCACCGGATTCGTCGTATGCATCATTTAAAATCTCGGTGGTGGCCTGAATAATCTCACGCAACAAGCTTTTGTCTTTGATGATCCCCGCATAATAAGCCACGTTTGCCGAGGAGGGCACAGAGTCTAAAATCTTTGCGATATACTCGACGCCGCCCACCTCTTCGAGCTGCTTGCGCTTCGCCAGCTCATCGCGAAGCAGCACCGCATCTATTCCATGACCCGACTGAAGGTCGGCTTGATCTATGACCGGCAGTGCCGGATGTTTTTCATAAAGGGCAATGAGAGCATCGAATATATACTGGTGCTCTATTCGATAAAACGAATCCTGTTTAACAATCTCGATAACATCCCCGATACATTCCGGGTCGATTATCATCGAGCCTAAGACCGCCGCCTCAGCTGATAACGATTCCGGCATACTGCGCACCACCGCTAAGTTGCCGGTAACATTCGACTTAGTACTAACGGAACCTGCCAATTTTCTTGAGGCCCCCGATACGGGCTTAACCGTCTCTATTTTTTGGCCTTGCGAACGAACTTTTTTACTTTCGGTTTCCATTTTCTTACCTGCTCCATCAGTTCCCTGCTTCCGGCTCGACTGCGTTTGTCGAAGTCCTGAATTCAAGTTTTCAGACAAACCCGAATTTTACCCACCAGCCCGCCAACAGTCAAACATTTGTTATAATTATTGTTTATCAAAGACGTTACCACACTATCGTACTTGTTCAGCTTCTCTATCTTCGCTTCTTTAACATTGCAAAAGCAAAGTGGCACGCGAATCGAACCACGAGCCGCCAAATGCCAAACTTGTCCTCGACTCCGATCGGGGATGCGCAGAAAATCAACTATTGCCGGAGATTATATTTACCGAAAAACCGCTTAGGCCCGCCGGGTTTTAGAAACAGGTAGTATAGTCGGCCTTCCTGATAAGTTTGTCCTGCTAATTTACCTGCCGTGTCCCCTTGGCCCATATAAACATCACAACGACCCGGAGCGCGTATCGCTCCTCCTGTATCCTGGTCCAGGGCAAAGCCGCTGTAGAGTTGATTAACTACTGCCCCACCCCTGGCGCGGGGTAAAGTGGTGGAGATGAAAGTTAAGCACCCACGCGGAAAAATCGACTTGTCGGTAGCGATACTCCGAAAGGCCGTTACCGGCTCATTAAGACTGCCCCGAGGCGGACCGTCTTCGATCTTAAAGAACACAAATCGCGGATTTCGCCGGACGTACGTATCAACCAGCTCTTTGTTTTTTTTGAAGAAAGCTATCATTGCAGACAGGCTTAGCTGCTCGCTGCTTATTCTGCCGTCTTTAACTAATTCTTTGGAAACGCTTTTATACTCATACCCGTTGTTGGCGGCGTAGCCTACGGTAATTAGTTCACCGTCGGGCTGTCTTATCTTAGCTGACCCCTGCACATGAGCGATATACACTTCGAACGGGTCGCCCAGCCACACTAATTCTGTACCCTCCAGCATCCGTGACTCTTCAATTTCAACTCGGGACGGGTATGGCCTTAGCTGACCGCCTGCCCCGCGTCGTCCGAGTATTTCACCATCTAACCCTTTCTCAAGGTCATCAGGCATTTTGTACAGCGGATACCCGAAGCGCTCGGTGCGAACTAACGAACCATCGAAGATCGGCGTGTAGTAGCCCGTGAACAGGACCGTACCCCTGTCATCACATCCCACGGACATATAGACGTCAAACCTCTCTCGAATTGCCTCATTCAATCCTCTAATTGTCAGGCCCGAATCCAGCAGCTCCGCGAATGCGTTCAGGCTATCAACCGCGAGGGTATGGCTAATTTCGCCGGCACCGCCGTAAGGTGTCCCAAGGGGAGGGAAGAATCGTTGGCTCGAAGGTTTCCGCAGATAATTCAGACTGTTGTCTATCGCAGGTCGCAAATCAACCAGGTCAAGGCAGGCCATCGTAAAATCGGGAATCTCGTGAGGATTCGTTATTTTCCGTAAGGCAGGCTGTCCGGGCAGCAAAGGCCTATCGTAAGGCGTCTTGGCCTCTTCCTGAGTCCTGCAGCCGACAAGCCAGAGGACAGAGCACAGAGCACAGAGGACAGAGGGTAGAGAACTTCTGACTTCTGTTTTCTGTTTTCTGACTTCTGACTTATGTAACAATGTTAAGAGTAAAATCTTTTTCTTCATTTTGAACTCCGAAATTCCATAGTTGAGTATTTATTCTGCCAATAACAATATCTGAGGGACCCCGCAAGGCGGGAACCCAAACTGCATCAGGATATGTTACAACAAATGCAGCCGATCTTGGAAATAATATTTCACACAAATTACGATTTCGGATATGCATCGCGAAAAATCGGAATTAAGTGGGTGGATATTTCAGAACCAGCGGCGGGCTGCTCGCAAGACTTTCGACCTGCCCGATTGCTACAGGGTTTTTGTTTAGCCGTCGTCGGCACGACGACGTTGTCATTCCCGCGCAAGCGGGAATCCAGTATCAAGTATCCAACTCTCTAATCCACCAATTTACTAATCACCAATTAAATCTACCAACGAGGAAAGGATTTCTTTTTCTGTTTAGCCCACGGACCTGTGCCATGGGGTGCGAATTCCAGGAATCCTTTCTTCTTCCTCCCCGACCACTGGCCCCGACAGTGGTAGTATTTAGCCCCGTCCTCTGGGCGGGGGTGCAAACGCAAGGAATGCTTTGTCCTTCCCTAAACCTTCTCGATACACACTTCCGCTCCATCCGGAACATCCCACAACCCAGACAGGTCTCCTTTAATCCTCCCGACGATATTTACCGCCGATGCCGCCCTGATTTCATCGCCGCCCGATGCAGGTGTACACCCACACGATTCACACATTCTTATCTCCTTTTTAAAAGTACCCCAAAATTGATTCGGCAAAATTATAATCTTCATTTAGCAGATAAGCAAGGGCCAAAAGAGGCTGTTCCGACCGTCTTTTTTCTCCCCATCACCGCACCCAAAACGAATATTGCCTGACGGCAGTCAAGGCTCGCCTGCCGGCGGTCAAGGCCTAATTTATTTACAAGTCCTTATCCTTTACCTTTACACTTCACCCACCAGTCTTCCCACATACCAGTCATTTCTTTGACCTTCTGTGGATATTGTACAGCCAGGTTATTCAATTCTGTTCTGTCTTTCTCAAGGTCGTAGAGTTCCCAGTCGGCCTGGCCGTACCGGACAAGTTTCCATTTACCAGTCCGAACGGCCTTCGCCCTGCTAAACTGCCAGTACAGCACCTCGTGTCCCTGCCTTTGTTTTCCTCGGAAGATTGGCAGCAGTGATTTGCCCGCCAGCGGCTTGAGTTTTCTGCCATTGATTTGCTCTGGATAAACTGAGCCGGTCATTTCTATGAACGTCGGAAGCACGTCAATGATATGTCCCACCTGGTCGGTTATGGTGCCCGGTTTGATAACACCCGGCCAGGAAGCTATGAAAGGAGTACAGGCGCCTCCCTCATAGTCGGTGGACTTGTATTTCCTGTATGGCGTATTGCTGGCATTGGCCCAGGCCGGGCCGAGCGCGCGATAGCCCTCAACAGGTCCGGGTGGAATACCGGGCGTTGTATCGGGCGTTTCGGGGCAGCCGCCGTTATCAGAAAGGAACAGCACAAGCGTATTTTCCCATTCGCCGAGCGCTTTTATTTTTGCCAATACCTTACCTATTCCCTGGTCCATTCTGTCCACCATCGCGGCATACACTGCCATTTTCAAATCGGCCTGGTCCTTTTCCGAGTCGCTGAGCGACTCCCAGCTTGGAACGCGCTCGTCCCGTGGAGAGAGCTTATATTTCGCATCGAGCATACCCATCTTTATCTGCCGCTTATAGCGCTGTCGGCGGAGCTTGTCCCAGCCGATTTTGTATTTCCCGCGGTACTTGGCAATATCGTCCGGCCAGGCGTGCAGCGGATAATGCGGCGCGGTATAAGGCAGATAAAGCAGAAACGGTTTGTTCTCGTTCTTGTACTCTTCCAGCCGTTCAATCGCATAATCCGTGAAGGCGTCAGTAGTGTAGAAGTTTTTGTCGTCAGGGACGTATCCCATAATCTCTTTGTCCTCGATGGCCCAGCGACGTGGTGCAGGCCTTTTTCGTCCGGGTTCTCCTTCGCCGGGTCTGGCTTTGGTTCCGGGGTTCCAGTAATTACAGCATCCATCTGCCAGGCCGTAATACCTATCGAACCCGCGGGTTGTAGGCAGTGGTTTTTGATGCCATTTACCGGAGATAATTGTCCGGTAACCGGCAGCGCCTAAAATCTCAGCGAAGGTAGCGCCATGCTCCATATTTTTGACCCCGACGGCATGCTCATATTGGCCGGTCAGAAGGGACGCACGTGTCGGACCGCACTTGGCAGAGTTATAAAACTGTGTAAACCGAACTCCGCCTGCCGCCAGTCCATCGAGATTCGGCGTCTTGATTTCTCCGCCGAAACAGCCGATGTCGGAGTATCCCAAATCATCAGCCATAATAAGGACAATATTTGGCTTTTTAGAGGATATAGCTTTCAGGCATCCGGGTAAAGCTACCGACGCAGCCCCCAGCCCTAAGGTTTTCAGAAAATCACGTCTTGTCTGATTGACTTTATTCATATTGTTCTCCTTATTTGTTCAGCCGACGATTAGACACCATCATTCCGGATGGCCCCAGGCCTTGGGGACCTTAAAATCTTTTGGCATTCGGTTTGGTGGAATATTGGGCTTAACAGCCTCTGCGGCATACTGCTCAAGCCGGCGTTTGAGTTCACGGAACTTCTGCGGATACTTATCTACCAGATTGTTCTTTTCGTATGGGTCCTCTGAGATATTGAAAAGCTCAAAGACTTTTTTATCGACAGGCCCGGCGTTATTGGCCCCGATATTGCCATTGTACAACAGCTTCCAGTCGCCCCGGCGAATTGCTCCTGTAGCGGCGGTAACGTTATGAAGTATCTCTTCGTGGGGTGAGGGCTTGCCCTCGGTAATCGTAGGCCAGGCGTCTTTGCCGTCAATCGGCAATGTTTGTTCGAGCTTAGCTCCGGCAAGCTTAAGCAGTGTGGGATACATATCAACTATATGAAGCGGCTCTTTTACGACAGCCCCTGCCTTAACCACACCCGGCCAGACCGCAACTGCCGGCACACGTATCCCTCCTTCATATAGCTGTGCCTTCTGTCCCCGTAAAGGTCCATTATCGCCGGCACTGCTCACACCTCCGTTATCCGAACAGAAAATGATCAGGGTATTACGCTTCAACCCGCGTTTATGCAATGCCAAGACTATTCGGCCAATCGCATCATCCATACAGGTAACCATAGCGGCATATATGCGCCGCCTTTTGTTTGTTATGTGTTTGTACATATCGATGTAATGTTGCGGAGCCTGAAATGGCGAGTGTACAGCGTTGAAAGGTACATACAGAAACAGTGGATTAGAAACATTGTGCTGTTCAATCAGACGTACTGACTCATCGGCAATCAGGTCGGTTGCATAACCTTCTTCTCGCAGAGGTTTATCGTCGCGGTGCCAGTCTAATCCACCATCACGAATATGGGTAAAGTAATCGAGTGCACCGTTATAGTGGCCGTACTGATGGTCAAAACCGCGAGAAGTAGGCAGGTATTGCGAGCTTAGGTGGCCCAGGTGCCACTTGCCGCAGATAGCCGTGGTGTAGCCGGCTTCCTTAAGTGCCTGCGCCAAAGTGCGCTCCTGCAAGGGCAGTCCGTGCTGGGCCCATGGTCGAACAACTCCGACCTGCAGTCCATAGCGAATAGGATATCGACCTGTCATAAGACTTGAGCGGGTCGGCGAGCACACAGGCTGAACATAGAATTGTTCAAGTCTTGTCCCTTCAGAAGCCAGCTTGTCGATGTTAGGCGTCTTGATATCACCGCCATGATAGCCAACATCTTTGAAGCCTAAGTCGTCAGCCATAATAAAGACAATGTTCGGTTTTTTATGGGATGAATGACGGGCTTTCCGCGATACAGCTTTCAGGCATCCGGGTAAAGCCACGGACGCAGTCCCCAGCCCTAAGATTTTCAGAAAATCACGTCTTGTCTGATTGACTTTGTTCATACCATTTTCCTTGCACAAACAGTTGTAACAACAGCTCAATAGGCGGAACGTTCCTAAAATGTAACGTGCCATAGGTAAGTGCCTAAAGTTATTTGTTTTCTTAACTTTAGCTCACTTTAGTTCACTTTAGCTCACTTTAGGCACTTTCCTGTTAACCATTTGTAACCATTATTTTGAGAGGGATGGCCATGAACAAAAGATTATCAAAAAAACGAAAGTGGTTCAAGGAAATTGTACTGACCGAGGAAGATGAACTTTATGCAGCATCGGGCTTCTCTTGGGGATAGAGCGGGTTATTTGGATAGGCTCTAAATCTGACCGGCTGGATTCTCGCCAACTCGCTGAATACGACACCCAATAACAACCTCTTGTGCAAATACGTCTATGGTGCCGGATGGAACGTTTCTGTTTGTGAGGTCAGTGGATAAGCAGATAAACGCTGCCGAAGCTGTTGCTTGGCTATGTTCCCCAGTCTAAGGTGTTCTGCTTCATTGTCAGCCGCAACTGGATCATGGCATCCTAAAAGTGTGACAGCTAAGAACATCGCCATTATCAGTGTCAACAATCTTCGCATTATCGAATTATCATGACTTTTCACCATTCTTCTCCTATCTCAAACACCGTGATTTCTTTTGATTTATGGCCAACAAACTGTAGGTAGGAAAGCTTTACATATACAAAGCTGTACCGACCACCCCAGTAAATATAATTATACCCGATTGCTCAGAAAAGTCAAGAAAAAAGTAGCTCAAAAGGAGTAAAGTGAGTGGTGAGTGTTATAAGTGAACTAAAGTTTGGAGTGCCTAAAGTTATTTGTTTTCTTAACTTTAGCTCACTTTAGCTCACTTTAGGCACTTTCTGATGACCTGTTTCCTGATGACCTGTTTTTCTGTCGTCGTTATAATTTATATCGGATGTCCTACTCTTATTTCTCACATATACGTCCGATTTTTAAAAAATATCCGCTTGATAATATATAACCAGTCGGCAACAGTTGAAATGGGGGAAAACCAAATGGGCAGGAGTGGATTTGAACCACCGACACACGGATTTTCAGTCCGTAATCGGGGTCTTGTAAGCACTTGTGGATAAAGAACTAACAATCGTTAACAAAAAGACTTATGACGCAAGGCGAAGCGGCGTAGTAGCGGCATAGTAGCGTAAAGGTATCACATTGTTGCGCACTTTGTTGCGCGCCCCATGGGTTTGGGTTGATCCATTTATTAAAATGATATGACTACCCTCAATGGTTCGGTAAACCGCTTACGTTAAATTGGCACAAGCAAGCACCGCATCCTTCCCATTTGCCAATTGATACAGATGGCTTTCGTAAGCATGTAAAGGGACTATTACTACGAGGAACATCTGGTGAAAGCCATGCGGCAGGGACGGAAATTAAGGCCAATCTTTCTTTGAGGGGTAAAAGGGGGGACACCCCCCAAGGACAGATCGTCGATTCTACGAGCGTAAAACACCTCTGGGGGCTATCCTGTGAGATTCTGTAGCGCATGTGCTTACTGACCGGAGCTTTTGTCCCAGACAGT